>DAOUKN010000001.1:0-4102 GCA_034421255.1 Chloroflexota bacterium
GATCGTCGGCGCCAGCGGCAGGGAAAGCGGACGTCCGCCGGACAGATGGTTAGGGCTGGTTGGATCCCGGTCGCCCCAATCCAGCAAGTTGTTCAAGACGATTCCCGTGCCGGGCACGACCAAGCCTGACCCGAATTTGCCGCCCAGGCTCTGCGTCAGGCAGACCAGGTTTCCCTGAGCGTCGCCGGTTGCCAGCGCGGTCGTGTGCTGCGGCGAGTGGACCTCGCCCCGCGCGCTGGTGCGGCTCGAATGGGCGGTTGCAGCTTCGGCACGCATGCCCGCAATGGCGTCGTCGGTGAGCAAACCCATCAACTCGTCGCGCGGCGCGTTCGTGTGCCGGATGCGGGCCGTCGCGGCCACCCGGATCGCCCGCACCATCGCGTCCAGGAACGACGGCTCGTCGTGTGACTCCACGTGCTCCTCCACGAGGCGCAGCGTGAGCAGCATCTGGATGCCCTCGCTGGTTGGCGGCGGCGTGTGCACCTGGGCGCCCTTGAATGGCGTGGCCAGCGGCTCGGTCCAGCGGGGCTTCGCCTCGCGCAAGTCGTCCTCGCCGATCCACCCGTCTTGCAACTGCACGTGCCGGGCCAATGCGGCGCCCAGCGGGCCGTCATACAGCGCGCCCGATCCGTCGGCGGCGATTTGTTCCAACGTTGCCGCCAGGTCGGGCTGCCGCAGCACCGTGCCGGCGGGAGGCGGCGTGCGATCGGGGGTGAACGTGTCCAGCCACTCGGATTGGGCGGCGTGGCGCTCAATGCATATCTCGTAGAACTCAACGGCGAAGGGTGAGATCGGGTAGCCGTCGCGCGCAAGCTCGATGGCCGGCTGCAGCACTTCCGCCGGCGACTTGCTGCCGTAGCGGCTCAGCAATTCCCACCATCCGGCCAGATTGCCGGGCGTGCCGGCGGTCTGGGCGGCGTTGGACTCGGTCTCCCCGCGCCGCGCGTCCGCCTCGAGGCGGCGCGGCACCGGCGGCACGAAGTCGAGCGCGCGCACGCGCCGTTCGTCGGCCACGTAGCAGCAGGCGACGCCCATGCCGGCGAGGCCGGACATATAGGGCTCCGCCACGCCAAGCGCCGCGGCCGTGGCCACGGCGGCATCGAAAGCGTTGCCACCGGCCATCAGCATCCGCACACCGGCGACCGTTGCCAGCGGGTGCGCCGACGCCACCATGCCGCGCATCGACCGCACGGAAGGTCTGCCGCCGGAAGGAGTGGGCATGGGTCAGTGCTCCGGCTGGCAAGCGGTGGCTCCCGATGATCCGCCGTCCGGCGCGCGGTGTCACGCCGACCCGCAATCGCCTACCATCGCCGGTGGCTGGCGAGCAGCTTGAATCGAGCCGCAATGGCGCCCAACGACTCTGCGATAAGCGATGTCTATGCCGACTTGGGGCTGGAGCGGGTGGTCAACGCCCGCGGCAATCAGACGGTGCTCGGCGGGTCGCGGCTCTCCCCGCGCGTGCTGGCCGCCATGGAGTCCGCCAATGCGTCGTTCGTCGATCTGGACGCCCTGCTGACGCGCGTGGGCGAGTTGGCGGCGGAGATCCTGGGCTGCGAAGCGGCGTACCCGACCTCCGGCTGCGCGGCGGCCATGGTGCTTGGCACCGCCGCGTGCATGGCTGGCGACGACCCGAAGCGTGTCGCTCAGCTGCCGGATACGACCGGCATGCGCAACAAGGTCGTCATCCAGTCACCGCAGCGCAATGAGTACGACCGCATGCCGAGCGTGGCGGGGGCGCAACTCGTGGTAGTCGAGCCGCAGGACTTCGAGGCTTCGCTCACCGACGAGACTGCGGCCGCGTTCTTCGTCGCGTCGTACGACGGCAGGGGCGGCAGCGTTCGCTTGTCCGAGGCCATCCCGATGGCGCACGCGCGGGGGATTCCGGTGATCGTGGATGCCGCCGGCAGCGTCAGCCCGCCGCAGGCGATGAATGAGGTCGTGAGCACCGGCGCCGACCTGATCGGATTTGGGGCCAAGTATTTCGGCGCGCCGAACTCCACCGGCTTGCTGTGCGGCCGCCGCGACTTGGTCCACGCGGCGGCGATGCACGGATTCATCGGCTTCGAGCTGCACGGCGGCAACGCCTTCGGCCGCGGCTTCAAGCTGGATCGCGCGGAGGCCGTCGCCGTCATCGAGGCGCTGCGCGAATGGCGCAGCGGCGGTTACGAGGCCGTCCGCGACGCTAGCACCGTGCGCGTCAACGCCCTCGCCGAGCAACTCGAGGGCATCCCAGGCGCGACGGCCCGGGCGGAAGCCGACACGGGGCGGGTCGTGGTCTCGTTCGATCAGGCCGGCGCGCACACCTCGGAGACCGTCGCCGCGGCATTAAGTGACAGTCACCCGCCGATCTGGGGGCGTATAGAAGGCGCGGAACTGGCGCTGGCCACCGCCACGCTCAGCGACGACGACGTGCAGATCGTCGCTGCGAGGCTGCGAGAGATTCTGGAGAGCTAAGCGCGGAAGCAGTGCTTCCGGGCCGGCCGCCGGACGTCTAGTAGCGTCCGCCTCCGCCGTAGCCGCCGCCACCACCACCGTAGCCGCCGCCACCGCCACCGCCGCCGTAGCCGCCACCGCCGCCGCCACCACCGTAGCCACCGCTACGCGGGCGAGACTCGCGCGGGCGCGCCTCGTTCACGGTCAGCGCGCGACCCATGAGGTCGGAGCCGTTGAGGGCCTCGATGGCCTGACGAGCCATCTCGTCGTCCATCATCTCGACAAAGCCAAAACCGCGCGACTTGCCGGTCACGCGGTCCTTGATCACGGTGGCTCGAGTGATCTCGCCGTATCGCGCGAAGAGCTCATGAAGCTCGTCATCGGTCGTCACGAACGGCAGATTGCCAACAAAGATATTCATCCAGCTAAACCTTCCGCGGAACTCATGCGACGCTCGCCTGATCCGCCAACCTTGCCCGCCGCACACTCCGCGGTCGCAGCCAAGAATCCAACGTTGCAGGTTCCACGCGGAACCCGACACTGCGCAAACAGTACCACGGGATGCGGCGTTCGCCGCCACAATTTTTGGAATGTTCTTCGCGGATCACCTGGGCATGGGCCAATCCCGGTCTGCGCGGCGCCGGCGCCACTTGTGGTTCGACAGGCTCACCACGAACGGCACCGGCTCAAATCGAACGAGACGCTAGCCGCCTCCGCCGCCGCCGGCGCGCACGCCGGCCTCCGTCATGGGGGTGGGATCGAGCGCCTCCGCCAGCTCGTCGGCAGGGATGTCGGTGAGCCGCGCCGCGACCTCCGGCACGCCCTCGCCCGTCGCCACGGCCTCCTTGGCGATTTCGGCGGCGGCCGCATAGCCGATGCGCGGCGCCAGCGCGGTCGCCAGCATGGTGTTCCGCTCCAGCCAGAAGCGCAGCATGCGCTCGTCGACCTCCAGCCCACGGACCGCACGGGTGTCGAACGCCCGCGTCGCGTTCGTCAGGACCTCGATGGACTGGCATAGGTTGTAGGCGATGCAGGGCATCATCACGTTCAGCTCCAGTTGCCCGGCTTCGGCGGCCCACTGAACGGCCGCGTCGTTGCCGAAGACGTGGAAGCAGACCATGTTCATGCATTCGGCCATGACCGGATTGACCTTGCCCGGCATGATCGACGACCCCGGCTGCAGCGCCGGCAGCCGCAGCTCGGAGATGCCCGTGCGGGGACCCGACGCCAACAGGCGGAAGTCGTTGGAGATGCGGCTCAGGTCGATGGCCAGCGCGCGCAGCGCTCCGGACAGCATGGCGAACCGCGCCATGCTCTGCATCGAGTAGAAGAGGTTCTCCGCGCGTCGCACGTCAAGCCCGGTGACCTCGCCGATGACGTCGATGACTTCCACCTGGTATTCGGGCTCCGCGTTCAAGCCGCTGCCGACGGCGGTGCCGCCCAGACTGAGCTCCTGGACCTGTGTCTCGGCGTCGCGAATGAACGCCGCGTCGCGGCGGATGGCCTCCGCATAGGCCCCGAACTCCTGGCCCAGGCGCACCGGCGTCGCGTCCTGCAAATGGGTACGACCAGACTTCACGATCCCGTCCCAGTCCCGCGCCTTCTCCTCGAAGGCGTCCGCCAGGCCATCCAGCGACACATACAGGTCTTGCAGCAGCTTTAGCGCCGC
>DAOUKN010000002.1:0-4653 GCA_034421255.1 Chloroflexota bacterium
CGGGCCCGTGCCGGAAAAGCCGATCGTCGCCAGGACAATGCCGAGGGCGACACCGACGGCAGCCATCATCAGGCCGCTTCGGCGGCGCTGCGCCTCGATGGCCAGCGTCCGAAGGTCCTGCTTGGCGCGAGTGGCCTCACGGGTCAGGGCTGAAGAATCAACCTCGTCGTCCGCGCGCTCGGTTTCGGCCTGGAGGATGTCGCTGAGCTGGCCCCACAGCCGGTGCGCGACGGGGAGGTGCTCGTCTTCGTGGGCGCGTTTGCGCAGGGTGCGGGCCCGCTCGGCGCCGGCCCGAGCCTTCGCCTGCACCACCTCGGCCTCGACAAGATTGGAGCGAGCCTGCCGGAGTTCATGAGCGCTTTGGTGGTGGCGGTCGCGCTTCGCGCGGGCACGGTCGGCGGCTTCCGACGCCGCGGCGCCCGCGGTGGCGGCGTCGCACGCTTCATCGAGAGCCGCCAGACGCTCGGCGCTGGTTCGGGCACGCTGCGCCAGGGACGCGAGATCGCCCAGCCGCGCATCCATTCGCCCGATGTGCTCCCGAGCGCGGGCGGCTTCGGCGGCATACCGCGCGTGATCCGCCCAGAGCGAGGCAAGCTCGCGGTACGCGGCAAGGCGGTCGCGTTCGTCAAGGAATTGCCCGCGCAGCACGCGAAGTCGCCGCTCGGCAGCGTCGGCCTCCGCCGCGCGCTCCGATGCCGTCGTGTGCGCCTGCAAGGCCTGGCGCACGCGCCAGCGCTGCAGCGCGCGATCCAGCCTGTCGATCTCGTCCTCGTTGGCCGACGCCTGGACTACCGCCTGCGCCAGCTCGACGCGCGCTCGCGCCATAGCCTCGTCCTCGAGGTGCGCCGGGCTTTCGGCAAACTCAACTTCCAGTTCCTGGATTCGCCGCTCACCGAGCAGGCGGCGCAGCAGCGCCCGGATCTCGGCGACCGGAGGCAATTCGGAACGGGGCTCCGGCCGCACCAGCAATTGCAGCGTCGCTTGATCGAGTCCCAACATCCGGTCGAGCGCCGCGCGCACCTGCGCCTCGCCGCTGACGGGCGTCGAGCGCGGTCCGCGGTTGACCACCACCTCGGCCTCATCGCCGCCGTTGGCCCGCAGGGTGCGCCGCACGGTGAGCGGCCGCCCGCCGGCTGCGAGCACGCACTCCACCATGGCGCCGTCGGACCTGGCGCGCATGCCGTCGGGCGGGCCGTAGAGACAGGTCAACAGCGCCGCGTGCACGGCTTCCGCCTGGCCGCGCGGGACGGTGATCAGATGATGACCCTGCGGCTGAAACTCCAGGTCGACACGGTGCAATGGGCCAAGCTCGCGGACGGTCAACCGCTCCAGGAGAATCATGCGACGCGGCTCTCGGCGCGTCGCCGAAATCCATCGACGACCAACCGGCGCGCCCGTGCGATGGTGTCCGCGTCGTCCGCCGGCGCGGCGCCGGCGGCCATCTGCTCGGCCGCGCGTCGCACCTCCACCACGAACGAACGCGTCGGGCGTGCGTCTGCGGGGGCGGTTGTTATGTCGAGTTGCGACAGGTCGAGGTGCACCAGCGTGCCGTCGGCGGATGCCTGACGGCTCAGATCGGCAACCCGACAGCGATGCCACAGCTCGCGCGAGAACTCTCCCGCGAATTCAAGCGTCACCAGCGGAGCGTGGCCGATGAGCGGCGCCACCTGCTCGCGGATGGCCGCGGCGGGGTCGCGGTCAGCGAGCTCGCCCGCGGTGAAGCTGACGACGACCGGCGAGACGCCCGCAAGCTCGCGAAACTCCGCGGCAATCACGCCGTCCTGATCCAGGTCCACCAGGGCGAACCCCGACTCCCCGCGCCCCTCGGTCACCGCAGGGGCGGACCACCCGGGGCAGATCACGTGGGCGTTTCCGAGTTGACGCTGCCCGGGATCGGGCCGGTTGCCAAGCACGATGACGTCGGCGGCCACCGCCTCCGGACGCTGCAGCGCATCCGAGTCGCCGGTCAGCGCGATGCGGAGGGCGGCATGGTGAGGCGCGGAGTCGCTTGCGCTGAATGCCGAGGCCGCGCCAACTTCAAGCGCAATTCCGGCAATGTCGACGGTCCGGCTCGGAATGCCACCGGCGGGCCGCACGCCGGCCAAGAGCCCGAGCTCTTCGAGGAAGGCAATGCCGGTGCTGTTGGTCGCGGGATTGTCAGCCTCGTCCAGAGCAATCGCCACGATTCCGGCGTCGCGCGCGCGCCCGAGAGAATGGGAAGCAAAGCGAATGTCGTCGAGCCCGGGTTCCGACCGCGCGAACAGGCCGCCCGCGATGAGCATGAGATCAGCGTCGTCGGCGATTGCCTGGTCGACGACGGCGGCGAAACTGCGCCGCGTGTGCGTCTGGAAGAGCGCGAGCTGCTCGGCGCTGAGTGATGGCGGCGTGGCCCCGATGTGGTTGCCCGCGGTGAGCACGGCACGTATTGATTCGGCCGATCCCCGCAGGAACCGCATACGCAGCTACGCCATCCCCTGCCTCCCAGGTGCGGCGACGAAATGCGCCTGACTTGGCAGAATATCACCGCCTGGTGGCGACGACCAGATCGACGGCTCCTCGGGCCCTCGGCTCGAGGCCAGTTTCAAGCTGATACCGCATCCGTCCTGGACGTACGTGCGCCGTCCGTCCCGGATCATGAGCGTGTGGCCGCGCCAGCGGCGGCGGAAATGCCGCAACACCAGATCGACGACCGGAAACTGGAAATGCCACTCGGCGACGAGCTGACGCGGACCCGGCCCGCGGCTGAATTGCAGGTCGCGCCGCGCGGCATGCACTTCGCGATAGACCTGATGCCCCCAGCTCAAGGCCAGCTGGGCCTCGCGCGAACCGCGACCCAGCACGAATGAGGCGCCGTGCTCCAGCACCTGGCCGGCCACGGCGCGCAGCACCCGATCGCGATCAGGGGCCGGATGACGCAGGGCGTAGCCGTAGAGGCGTTCGAGCCGCGCCAGACGCCGGCGGTCGCGGCGCACCGTCGCCAGGCGAGACCGCACCACGTCCGGTCCGCCGCCGCGGTCGTCGGCAACCTGCCCCAGCAGGGCAAAGAACGTGTCAGGCACGCGGCTCATGCTGGCCTCCAATCGAATCCGGCGTCGACACCTGGGGGCGGGTCGAGCGCCGATGTGGCGACTGCGCCTGTGGTCGACCTCTGACTGGCATGTCGGCGGATCCCCTCACCCCGGCCCTCTCCCCACGGGAGAGGGAGCGAAAATTGCCGACGACCGCTCATCCGAGCACCGCGTCGCGCCAGGCGTATCGACTCGAGCTCATTCGGGCCTGGCTGGCGAGCAGCGAGGCGGGCGCCAGCACGGCGTCGCCAAATCGCCGGCGAATCACGTCCTGCGCTGCATCGAGTTTCCGCCGCTCACGCGTCACCGCCGGCTGCAGCGGCAACTGGCGGTAGCGAAAGCTCTCGAGCGCGGTGGCGTGAATCCCCACGAGGCGGTAGACATCGTCGGCGCGCGCCACGCGCAGAAACAGCTCGCGGGCCAACGCGAAGATGGCCGCGCCAATGTCCACGGAGGCCGACACGGTCGTCTGACGCGTGATGGTGCGGAAGTCGGCGTAGCGCACCTTGACGCTGATCGTGCGCGCGCGGAGGTGCTTGGCGCGCAGCCGCTGGCCGACGTGCTCGGCGAGCTGCTGCAGGTAGTCCACCACCACCGTCCGGTCGTTGACGTCGCGGTCGAACGTGACCTCGTTGCCCACCGAGCGGCGCGGCCGAGTGGGTGTGACGGCGCGGGGATCAACACCGCGCGACCGCACGGCGGCCTGGGCGGCGGTTCCGCCAAATTCCGCGTGGACCCGCTCCGGGGCAATGCAAGCCAGGTCACCAATGGTGGTCACGCCATGCCGCCCGAGCTTGGCGGCGGTCTTGGGGCCAACGCCCCAGACCATGCGGACGGGCAGCGGATCGAGGAAGCCGGACTCCGCGCCGGGCGGGATGACGAGGCAGCCGTCGGGCTTGGCGACCTGGGAAGCAATTTTGGCCACCGACTTGGTGGTCGCCACGCCGACGGAGATCGGGAGGCCTTCGTGCTCGCGCACGGCCGCGCGCAGGTGCTTCGCGACTTTGGGCGGCGTTCCATAGCGGCGCTCGCAGCCGGTGATGTCGAGGAATGCCTCGTCCAGCGACAGCGGCTCGACGAGCGGGGTGTAGGTGCGAAACACGTCCATCACGCGGCTCGACACCTCGGCGTAGAGGTCCATCCGTCCGGGAACGAACTCGGCCCGTGGGCAGAGGCGCGCGGCCTGGCGCGAGGGCATGGCCGAGTGCACGCCGAACGCCCGCGCTTCATATGAAGCCGCGGTGACGACGCCGCGTCCATCGCGCGAGCCGCCGACGATTACCGGCTTGCCGCGCAGCTCCGGACGCTCACGCTGCTCGACGGCCGCATAGAAGGCGTCCATGTCGGCGTGCATGACCACCCGGTGCCCGTTCCAGGCAGCTGAGCCGAGATCCTGCATGTGCGCGGCAACTGCGGTCGGTGTGCGCCGATATTACCAGACAAATACCGAACGAACAAATAGCGAACGGACGACGTAGCGTTCGACCTTGCCCGCTGATCACCGCCGGACACGCTTGAATCGATAGGTTGATTTACGGGAATGGATTCCCGCCTTCGGAGACCTTTGCATAAATCGGGGGGCGGG
>DAOUKN010000003.1:0-24523 GCA_034421255.1 Chloroflexota bacterium
TCGTCACGCCGAACAACGACTTCTACCGGATCGACACCGCGTTCTCGATTCCACGCGTCGACGCCAACACGTGGCGGCTCAGCATCGGGGGCCTCGTCGAGCGTCCGTACAGCATTTCCTTCGACGAGTTGCTGGGGCTCTCGACCTTCGAGGAGTTCATCACGCTGTGTTGCGTCTCCAACCAAGTGGGCGGAAACCTCATCGGCAATGCCAAGTGGCAGGGAGTGCCGATTTGGCACCTGATCAACCATGCCGGGGTGAAGCCTGAAGCCACCCAGATCGTCGGACGGTCGGTTGACGGCTTCACGGTCGGGTTTCCGCGTGACGTGGCGTTCGATGGACGTCCGGCGATGGTCGCCGTGGGCATGAACGGCGAAGCGCTGCCGTTCAAGCACGGCTATCCGGCGCGTCTGATCGTGTCAGGCCTCTACGGCTACGTATCGGCGACAAAGTGGCTGCAAGAGATCGAGCTCACAACCTGGGAAGGATTCGACGGCTACTGGATCCCACGGGGATGGTCCAAGCGCGGTCCCGTCAAGCTTCAGTCCCGGATCGACGTTCCCCGGCAGGCGTCGACGGTCAGTCCCGGACGGCAACCCATTGCCGGTGTGGCGTGGGCGCAGAACCGCGGCATTAGCAAGGTGGAAGTGCAGATCGACGGCGGCGACTGGAACGAAGCGAGGCTCGCCCTGCCGATCAGCAAGCACACCTGGGTGCAGTGGGTACACGAGTGGGACGCCACCCCCGGCTCACACGTGGTCCGGGTGCGCGCAACCGAGGCGAACGGCGAGCTGCAATCCGAGGGTCCCAGGCCGCCGGCGCCAAACGGCGCCGAGGGCTGGCATCAAATCAGGTTCAACGTCGCCGACTCATAGGCGCCGCGGTGACGCATCGCGCTCGCGGCGAGTATCTGCCCGGCACTCACGCGCACTGGCGCCGAGGCCCCACACGGGGATCTACGACGGGCGAGGCGGTTCGCCAAACTCCATTCGATAGCTGACGAGCACTTCGACGCTGGCGAGCACGAGTTGGCAGTCGATCATTGGGTTTCGCCCGATCACCTTGACGCTGAGCCGGTTCCAGCCCTGGCGCGCAAGGGGCGGCGACACGTCGAATTCGAGCCAGGTGTCGTTGTAGAGCTGGTGCGTGCGGGCTTGGGACGAGTCGAGCGAGTGGCCGTTGAGGACGAGCTCAAGCTCATCCAGGACGGTGAGCTGTTCGATGAGCAGGCGAAGCGTGACCGCCCTGAGCGCGCCATCCCGGGCGGCTGCGTCGAGATCGTCCGCGACGTCGACCGAGACCTCCACTTCGTCTCCGGGTTCTTCGAGCGTCAGCGGCAACGGACCTTCGCCCCATTCGCGTTGATCCAGCAGGTAGTGCTTGTCCTTGCGAGCGATGAGGTCCGGGTCGGCCATCTCCTTCCAGGGTTGGCGGTCGTAGTTCAGGTCGCGGGTGAAGGGGATGAGGTGGTTGTTGAACAGATAGATGCCGTCGGCGCCGGCCCGCCAATGGGCGGCGGCCACGGCGCGGCACATCGCCGTGGAGTAGTAGTCGCGCTCGTTCCACAACAGCCGGGCCGACAACGAACGACTCTGGCCGAACAGTCCAAGGTTCTGCGCAATGACCTGCACGCCGGTGCCTCGCGCGGCCTCGACGTACCCCTCAACCGGAAGCCGGTGCCTATTGCCCATGGCTTGGCCGACGACGAGGATGTCGAGCAGGCCTTCGGCCAGCCACGCGCGCACGTCGATTCCCGCGGACAGGGCCTGGTCCAGCGATCCAGGGATTCGGACGGAGAAACGGACGGGCCGGCCGGACGCTGCACCCTTGGCGTCAACGGCGGCCTTGAGCTCGCGCATGAGCTCCGTGAGCAGCAGCGCGCCGGCTTGCTCCTCGCCGTCGCGGAACAGCCTGGGATAGCGGCAGAAATCCCAGTCGAGGCCGTCCAGGTCGTAGTTGGCGATGGCCTCTCGGGCCAGCGCCAGCTTGTAGTCCCGCACCTCGGGCACGGCGAAGTCGTAGGCCGTCTTGGCCCGGCGTTGGTCCCCGGCGTAAGGCCGATCAACCGCGCGCTCGGGGGCGTCCTGCCCGAGGAGCCAGTCGGGATGGTCCCGTTTCATTGGCGACATCAGCGGGTCGTCCAGCCCACCGGGAAGCCTGAGGTCGTGCACGTCGTTGACGCGCATGGAGAGGAATACTTCGAGACCGGCCCGATGGCCGTGCTCGATGATCACCGCGGCGGGATCGGCGCCCGCCTCGGACATTTGCCGCGCGTTTTCGTAGATGCGCCAGTTGGAGGCGGTCGAAAAGGGCTTGCCGGCCTCTCCCCAACGCGGCCCCACCGCGGTGTCGTGGCTGTAGTGGTCGGACAGGCGATGCGTCGGCGTGCCCAGATAGGGATCCGTGCCGAGCTGCCAGTAGAGGGTGTCGACCTGGGTATCGCGGAGCGGATCGATCGCGAGCCGCGCCAGCCCCTCAGCCCCGATGGGCGCTTCCATGGTCGGCGCGACCAGCGTCCCGCCGTCGTTGCAGAGGATCAGTCGGTGCGGTTTCATCCGGTCCTGCGCTCCGTTTCCGCACGAGCGGTACCCGACGGTCCCGCGCCACCAGGGTACGGGCCGCAGCAGCCACGCCGCACTGGCCGCTGGTAGGAGCCCGAGGCCTGGTTGAGAGTTTGCGGTCCGTCAGGTGCACCACCATGGGCCGCGCATGGCGCTCAAACCTGGACTAAGCTCCGAACCGTGACTTTGCACGCGTAAGGCTGGCGAACGCCCATGACCTTCGATGTCGACCATCAGCTCGGCGCCATGGGGCGTTCGGTGTCGTGGCTGGAGCGCGATGGACGGCCCGCGAGCGCGGTCACGATTGCCCGCGACTACGCGACGACGGTTGAGGACCTGTGGGACGCGGTGACCAACGGCGAGCGCATTCCGCGTTGGTTCGCTCCGGTGAGCGGCGAGCTTAGGCTCGGCGGGCGGTACCAGATCGAAGGCAACGCCGGCGGCGAGATCACGGCGTGCGAGCCACAGGCACACTTCGCGCTCACCTGGGAGTTTGGCGACGTGAGCTGGGTGGATGTGGGTGTGGCCGACGCAGGGTCAGGCCGGGCCCGGCTGACGCTCACGCACACGGCGCACCTGTCGGAGCACTGGGACACGTACGGGCCGGGGGCCGTCGGCGTCGGCTGGGAGATGGGATTCCTGGGACTCGCGCTGCATCTGGCGGAGCCGGACGCGCCGAAGCCCGACGAAATGGAGTTCGCCACCTCGCCGGACGGCAAAGCGTTCATCACCGGCAGCAGCGAAGGGTGGGAACGGGCGGCAGTGGCTGCGGGAACCGACCCCGCCACCGCGGCCGCGGCGGCCCGGCAGACGACCGCGTTCTACACCGGCGAGGAGGCCGAGCCTATGTGAGGCCGGCGACTCGCAACGCCACTCCCGCGATTCCCCCAATTGCCGCCGTCTTCAGGCCGACCACTCGAGGAAGGTGTCCTCGCCTCGCTCATTCTGCTTGCGCCGCGTCTCGGCGACCTCTTCGTCGGTCAGTCGCTCCGCCGCGGTTACGACCGTCTTGCCGACGAGCTCGAGCTTCAGCTCGCGTTCCGTCAGCCATTCCCAGCGGTCGGCATTGACCGAATGCGGATGAGGGCGGACATCGTCCGGTCCGACTTCTTCGGCAACTGTGTAGAGATACCCTGGCGTTTCACCGTTGTGCCGAATCCGACCACGGTTGAATTGCAGGAGCAGTGACGGTTGGTGTGAAAATGCCTTCGCGATGCTTCTCTGTTGTGTAATTGAGCTTCCAATTCTGAGCGTTGTCAGCATTTGATCAGATCCATGGTACCAGGGCCACCGTAGTCAATGTATAAATCCGGCATATCATTCGCTCGACCTGTGCGCTCTACTTTTCACAAGCGAGAGTTTTGTCAAAGGCATAGCACGATTCAAGATTCCTTAATCTTGAACCGTGCTGGCGAAGCCTCCGTAGAATATCTTCGCCAGACAGCAACATCAGGTCAAGGCAATAGAGCCCGATCTGATACAAATCGTGCTAGAGTGCGAGCGGCTCAATACGGAGTGTTGAACGATGGCAACCCGACGTAGGCGGATCGAAAACGCCCCCTTGCCCTCCCCGTTTCCCGAGGGCTGGTACTTCATCGCCAGCCGAGCGGACCTGGTCAAGTCCAGGCTCATCCAACGGACCTGGATGGGGGAGAACATCGTCGCCTGGTGTGACGCTGACGGGCGCATCTGCGTCGCCGATGCCTATTGCCCGCACCTGGGAGCCGACCTGGGGCCCGACGCGGGAGGCCGGATCTGTGACGGCCGGCTGGTGTGTCCGTTCCACGGCTATGAGTTCGATGCCAGCGGCCAATGCGTCGCCACGCCCTATGCCGACCCGCCCAAGACGGCGAAACTGCGAGTCTTCGAGACGCAGGAAGTGATCGGCCTGGTCTTCGCCTGGTGGGGCATCGAGGGACGGGCGCCGCAATGGAGTCTGCCGGCGTACCCGCGGGAGGAGCCCGGTTGGACCGATTTCGAGATCAGGACCCTGCGCTTTGCCGGCCACCCCCAGGAGACGACGGAGAACTCCGTGGACTTGGGCCACCTGCGCTACGTCCACGGCTATGAGAACGTGGACCGCGCCGAGCGGCTGTCGGTCGACGGGGCCTGCCTGAAGAGCGACTTCGACTTTCGGCGAGTTCGGACGATTGCCAAGGTCGCGAAGCTGACCTTCGACATCACCGCCAGCACACGAATCTTCGGGCTCGGCTATTCGTACGTGAGTATCCGCGAGCACTCTATCGGCATGGACATGCGGCTGTGGGTGCTGGCGACGCCGGTCGACGGCAAGTTGATCGACCTGTCGCTGGTCTCGCATGTGCGCGAGATTCGCAAGCCGAAACGTTGGATCGCCGGCCTGGGGTTTCTGCCGGTGAGGCTGCGCGCACCCCTGATGAACAAGTTCATGGCCATCATGCAAAACCGGGACGTCTTGCAGGACGTGGTCATCTGGGAGCGCAAGCAGCACCGCTCTCTGCCGCGCCTCTGTCGCTCCGACGGTGAGATCATGCCGTTTCGTACCTACTGCAATCAGTTCTATCCGGATCAGGGCGAGGCGACGACCCGGCGCCCCCAGCAACATTTCGAAACCCTACAATCACCGGCTGAATCGGCCGTGAGTCGCGCGGACGGCGCCGAGAAGCGAAATCCGCCGCTTCCCGCAGATTCTTGAGATAGAAGGGCAGGCCATGAATCAGGTACTCGGCAAGCTGAGCTCGCTGGTCACGGCCCGCCCCTGGATCACGCTCCTCGTGCTGTTCCTCGTCACCCTTGCGCTGGGAGCCGGGGCGGTCGTCCGCGCGCCGCCGCCGACGACCGCGGAGACGCTTCCCGACGACAGCCCCATTTCCGACGCGATGGCCGAGATCAACCAGCTCTTCGGGGACCACGGGGAGATCAGTGCCGTCACCCTCATATTTCGAGGGGACGCGCTCACGCCCGCCGGGCTTTCCCAGATAGACACTCTGATCAATGACATCGTCGGCGACGCGGCGGTGCAAGAGCTTCTAGCTCCGACCAATCCAGTATTCGCGCCGTCGGGGCTGATCAAATTCGCGCTCCAGACCGACAGCTTCGACTCGGTGACGCAGGCACAAATCGACGACGTCCGCGTACTCCCGGAGATTCAGCCGGCGCTCGCGGCAATGACCGGCACCGACACCGACGGCACACGGGTCGCAATCGCCAGCATCAGCTTGCTTGACACCGGCGACGAGCGCCTAAAGATCGCTGAGCGAACGATCAATGAACTGTCTAAGTCGTCTGAGGGCCCGCTGAGCGCAAGCAGCGTGTCGTTCATCATCCTCGAGGACGAATACACGGAGGCCACCGAGACGGGGATGGGTCCCCTGATCGGGGTGGCGTTCCTGCTCATCGCGTTGCTGCTGCTGCTGTTCATGCGCACGGTGTCCGACATGTTGCTGACGCTCGGCGGACTGCTTGTGTCGATCATTTGGATCATTGGCGCCGAAGGCTGGCTGGGGCCGAATGCCCTGGGTCTGATCGGCCCACCAAACTCGCTGACCACGATGGTGCCGATCATTGTGATCGGCCTGACGGTGGACTACGCCATTCAGACCATCTCGCACTACCGGGAGCAACGTCTTGAGGGCGGCGAGGTGCGCGAGGCCATTCGCACGGGACTGCGCATCGTGGCCGTCCCGCTGATCCTGGCTGCCGTCACCACCACCGTGGGAATGTTGGCCAGCCTGTTTTCGCCGATCGGCATCGTGCGCGACTTCGGCGTCGTCGCGGGCTTGGGCATCGGGATGAGCCTGATCGTCATGCTGACGCTGGTCCCGGCCAGCCGGACGATCATGGACCGGCGACGCGAGAAGCGGGGGACGTTGAAGCCGCCGCGTCCGATCGTGCACGCCTTGCCGGGCATCGAGCGGCTGGCCGGCCTCTTGGGCCGCAGCGTGACCCGCCGTCCGGCCTACTACATCATCGCTGTGGCCGCGGTCACGATTGGATTGGGGATCGCGTCAACCGGGCTGAAGTCCGAATTCAACATCCGCGACGTGCTGCCGAGGGGCGGGACCGTCCTGGCGGACTTGGACACCCTGGAAGCGGCCGTCGGTGGCACGGCGGAGGTGACCAATGTGCTCATCAAGGCCGAGGCCACGGAGACCCGCACGCTGCTCAACATGCAGGACCTGACGACTGCCTTCGCGGACGAGACCCGGCGCCCTCCGGCGGCTGCAGGGCCAATTCAGACCTCGTATGAATTGCTGCTGCGCGACTGGACGACCGACAGCGGCGTGCCGGGCGACAAGTACGACCCCGAGATCGCAGCTCTCTTCCAGGAAGCCTCAGCGGGCCTGCAGCTCGATCCAGAGCTGATGCAGGAAATCCTCGACCGGATCGAGGCCATGGACCCGGCGCTTGGTCGCCTGCTGGTCAACGATCCGCAGGGCGTCGACACCTTGCTGGTGCAATTCCAGAGCTACGGGGGCGACCCCAACCTGACCACGGCGCTGCAGCAGGATCTCGAGGACCTGTGGGCCGGCGACGACGACGACATTACCGCCACGTCGGAGAGCATCATCTCCATCACCGTCACGGACTCGATTACCGAGCGACAGACCGAGGCGATCGCCACGACGGTGGCGGCGGCCCTCACCGTGCTGGCCGTCTTCTTCTACCTGACGGTGCGGCAGCCGGCGCTCGCGATTGTCGCCGTGGGACCCATCGTGCTCGTGCTGATCTGCGTGTTGGGCACGATGGCGCTGTTGGGAATCCCCTACTCGCTCATCACGTCAATCATCACCGCGCTCTCGATTGGAATCGGCGTGGACTACACCATTCACGTGATCCATCGCTACCGGGAAGAATTCGCCCGACTGCGCAACCCCGAGGAAGCGGCGGTTCGCACGCTGGCGACGACGGGCTCGGCGCTGCTGGGCTCAGCCATGACCACGGCGCTCGGCCTGGGCGTTCTGGCGGCTTCGCCGCTCCTCGCGTCTCAGCAGTTCGGCATCACCGCGGCCATCACGATTGCGTACTCGCTCATCGTCTCCATTGTGTTGGTGCCGCCGGCCATGACCGTGTGGGGCGCCTATCAAAACATGCGGCTGCGCTCGATGGTCGAGCGCGAGTGGTCCGAGCTCGACGTGGCGATCGAGGACGTCTATCGGCGACACGAGGAGGACGAAGAAGCGTCCTCGCAGGCAGCGCCATGACCGGCAGGTCACGCTTACGTATCAAGCCCCTCAGCCGCGTCAAGAGCTAGGCGTGTCCTTCCCACTGGCCAAGGAGCTTGGGCGCCTCCGCAATCTGTCCAGGGGGCTCAAGGGGGCGTACCGCGGATCGGACGCTCAACGTCGGGTGCAAGATTTCGATGAATGGATGCACCGGGCCAAGGCGGACGATGCCGGCGCGACGGCCTACGACCACGCCAAAACCGTCAAGGAGTACTACGACCTTTGCGGCGAGTTCATGGTGTTCGGATGGGGCGAATCGCTCCATTTCGCGCCACTGTCGCCGCGGGAGAGCCTGGAAGACTCCAAGACCCGGCACCAGCGACTGATGATCGCCAAGCTGGAGTTGCGCGAGGGTATGGCGGTGATCGATGTCGGATGCGGGATCGGTGGTCCGATGCGCCGGGTCATCCGGGAAGCCGGAGTCAGCGTCGTCGGGATCAATAGCAATGAAATCCAGCTAGAAAAAGCGAAATCGCTCAACGCCGAGGCGGGGCTGGACCACATGGCCGACTATCTCGCGTGCAGCTTCATGGACATGGGCGCTATCGCGGACGACACGTTCGATCGGGGCTATGCGATCGAATCGACGTGCCATGCGCCCGACAAGGTGGGCGCGTTCACCGAGATCCACCGCGTGCTGAAACCCGGAGCCCTCTTCTGGGGTCAGGAAATGTGCATGACGGACTCGTTCGATCCCGACGACAATCGGCATCGAGCCATCAAGCAGGACCTCATGCACGGCATCGCACTCAACGATATCGCGACGATGGGCGAAGTGAACCGAGCCCTCGAAATGGCGGGATTTCAGGTGATCGAGGGGAGAGACCGAGCCGTCGCGGAAAATGGCCCTGCCACGCCGTGGTATCAGCCCATGGTGAGCCGGCGTCAAACGCTGGGCAATGCCCTGCACCGAACTCCGGTCGGCCGAAAGGCATTCCAAGGAACGTCGAAGCTGGTCGAGAGGCTGGGGATTCTTCCGAGAGGCTCCGCCGACGTCATCGGGCTCATGGACCGCACGGCCAACGCCTACGTCGCGGGCGGCAAGGCCGGGATCTTCACGCCGCTCTACTGTTTCCTGGCTCGCAAACCCGCGTAGGCTCGCTCCGCCCCCGTCACTCGGGCGTTCCCAGGGGCGTTAGGCGTTCAACTCGCGCCGCTGCTCGACAATGCGGAACTTCAGTTTCTTGCTCGGTTTGCTCGACGGCAGCGGGCTGAACCCGAGCTCGAAGTTTGCCGGGGACACCTCAAGCGTGAAGTGGCGCGCGATCATCAGCACGTTGACCGCCAGCTGCAGCTCCACCCACCCCGTCCCCAGGCACCGGTGCGTGCCCAAGCCATAGGGGGCGTACCCGGGACCGCGATGCTCATTGCGCGGCGGCTGGTAACGGTCGATATCAAACTTGTAAGGGTCCGGAAAGACGTCCTTCATGTAGTGCGTGGCCGTCTGGGCAATGTGAAGCCGTGATCCGACGGGAAGCTCGTAGCCTTCGACCACGCACGAATTCATCACGTTCCGAATGGACATCGGGACGATTGGGTAGACCCGCAGGCATTCCATGAGGAAGCGGTGGGTGACGTCGATCTCTCGTGGCCGGAATGCCTCGCCACTTGGGTCGCCATTGGCGAACAAGGCATCGGCTTCGTCGCGAATTTTCGCGTAGATTTCCGGCTTTGACGCCATGGCGTACAACACGAAGCTGAACATGTCGCCAAGGTAGACGCTCGCGATCAGCGCGGCCGAAAGTGCGAAGGGCAGATTCGATTCCGGGACGAACTGCGGATCGCTGGCGTGGAGGCTGAGAAGGTCGTCGGCAAGATCGCGCGGACACCCAGCCCGCTGGGCGGGCGTGTGGCCAAGCTGCACCCGCTTCAGCAGTGTGTCCAAGGACCTCATCCGGCGCCGCATGCCTGGAGTGCGCAGCATGAATCTGGGCAGCACCTTGGCGACGTGAACGCTGAGCGCCCGTTCCTTGAACCGCGCCAAATCCGCGAACACATCCTGCGAATCAACGCTGATAAGGAGCGGTGAGAGCTGCGCGTTGATCATTCGCCGGCACATCTCGGTTGCTTGGTAGGTTGCTCCAACCTCCCAATCCGCCATATATCCCCGCGCATGCTCGTAGACCTGGTCCAGTTGTCCTACGAGCCTGCCCCGGGAATACCCCGGGCCCAACGACTTGCGAAGCCGGAAGTGGTCGGCGCCGTCGAGGGACGGCAATACGCCCGACGCGCCATAGACCTTTTCGAAGTCCGCAAAATAGTCCCTCGTCCTCAGGTACCTGCGTCCACTCCGATGGACCCAGCGGTTCACCTCGAGGCCACCAATGAAGATCATGGGTTCCACAAACGGCGGTCGGATCTCGAACACCGGCCCGTACTCTTCCGTGAGCTCCGCGAAGAGGGCAGGAAAGTTCCCGCCGCGAACATGTCGATTCAGCATCAGCCGCCACAGCGGGACCGTCGGAATCTTCTTGGTCAGGGCGGAGTGCTGGAGCAGCGGGGCGGCAAGGCTCTGGGCCACGGCATCGGCGATCGACCGACCGATCAAGTCCATATTGCAGATGAAGTGAATGCGCTCCTCATCCTGCTCTTCAAGCTGGAAGATGAAGCGAAACACATCACAGGTATTGACGAGGCAGATGATGATCACGTCTCGCGGGTCGGGGATCTCGCTATCGAAGATCGCCTTGCCGATGCGAGTCTTCACAAATTGCGCCGCGGATCCCTCGGGAGAGCTGCCGAACATTTCCGACTGCCGCACGGCCCGGGCAAGCGTCCAAAATCCGCCGTCGTGATGATCCAGAATCTCCGCTTCAACCAAGCGATCCAGCGTGAGATCGATGATTGAATCGGCGCGGGGCGCCAGCCGTTCGATCCAATACTGGGCATTGTTGCGACCCGGCTCGTTCGCTATCTCCTCAAGAATGGGATCGAGCGTCGGGTCGCCCGTTTCCGTCCGGTCGACGAGAAACAGAGACTCGATGTCCGTGTCGATTCGCGACATGAGCGAGAGCTCGGCGAGCGCCGCGCCGACAACGGCGCAGTTCAGGTGCCATCCAGGAACCTGATGAAAGTAACCGCTCTCCTCATTGAGGAGCATCAGCAGAAGCTCTTCGGACAGGCTTAACTGTCGAGTGGGCGTATCTTCCGCAACAGCCATGGGACTTCGTCCTCGTGCACGCCCGTGACCGGCCTAGGCATTCGCACACTTGCCGCACTTAGGGGGAATTGTACCGCTCGGGCAGACCGGCGGCAACGACAAATCTCTTCAAGACACTCCATGTCAGGTGATCGAATACTCGAACGATAGCTTACACAGTATCTGCATCCTCTATTGTCGCCTGCCACTCGCACGATCGTCGGATAGTTTCGCTAGATATCGGTCGCGTCATTCGTGGCGCTCAATCCTTCGCTTTCTTGAAGCGCCAGCCGTGCATGATGCTGCCGTAATGGTTGAACGCACGCCTTGCCGTGGGATCACGAAAGGGATAGTCCGCGCCCATCTGCGTGGCAACGGCCAGCCCACTCACGAAGCATGTTTCCTGGCTGTTTACCAGGGTATGCGCCCCGCAGTGCCACGTCCGCCTTCTTCCCTGGATGAATTGGAAGAGGTTCATAACCCATGCCACATGTCGCACGTCGTGCACGATATGTTGGAACCACCATCGGCCAACAATCTTTTCGCCATCAATCTCGCTGATCGGATTGTAGGTAACGAGACACGGCTTGTCGGACTGATTGGCCCATGGCTGCTGGTTGTGCATGATGTAGGTGATTTCGTAGTTGTCCGGTCGAGCGCCGTACTGCTCGATATGGTTGCTCCGAGTTTCCAGCGGCATCACGTCATTGTCGGGGAGAACGGCAGCGTCGGAGTGCACGACGGTGTGATTGTGTAGCTCGCTTTCATATCGAATTGACGAGAGGATGTAGCGCTCCAACAGGGTGGGTCTATCGAGCATCATCAAGGTCTGGTTGGCATTGCACGCGAAGACCACCTCGTCGAACGTCTCCGTCACGCCGTCTTCGTCCTCGACGACAACGCCGGACGACCTTCGATACACCTTTTGGACCGGGCGGTTGAGGTAGATCTTGTCCCGAAAGTCCGCCGACAGGTTTTCATAGATGCGGCGGGTGCCCTGATCCCACGTCTGCATGCGTGTGGCGGTTTCGATATCGAAGAATTCGAGGTATCGCGCGAAGAGCGCCGCAGGCATGTCGAACACGTTGGTCGCCATCAGGAAATTGACGAACATGGGCTTGAGGATCTTGTACCGAAAATCCCCGGAGAATCCGCCCAGATTCAGAAGCGTGCCCATGCTGATGTAGTTGAACGGGTTGAGGGCGTTGAGCAGTTTCGACCGGGTGCGGCTCAGCCAACCAATCCAGTGCAGACGCCGTAGGAGTCGTTGAAACTTGGCAATCTCGAATTGCATCTGCCGTCTAATCTCGGAGTCGAAGTCGTGGGCGTAGATCTGGCCGCGGTATTTCACGCTGTAGCTGAATCGGGTATCTATCAACTCGATGCCAAATTTCTCCATCAAGATGACGATGTGGTCATACACCGACGGAATGCACGCGGTTACGGAGATATCGAAGGGAATGGAGCTGCCGTCGTCCTGCGGCATATCGGCGGTGATCGCGTTTCCGCCGATCCGGTCCCGCGCTTCGAATAGCCGGAAGTCAAATCGATCCGGGTGGTGGTGCAGGCCCCATGCGGCAGCCAGCCCCGAGATCCCGCCCCCGATGATTGCTATCCGCCGCAGCGTCGTCCGCTCCCGTCGATTCGCGGCGCCGCCGAGCCTTCGGACGCCGCGCTCTGCCGACCTGGGTACGTGGCACGCCCGGAGGGATTCGAACCCCCGACCCCTGGTTCCGAAGACCAGTGCTCTAATCCGCTGAGCTACGGGCGCTTGGCGGCGTGACGATTCTAGCGAGGCGGGCGGGCGCGCCGGCGGACTCGACCTCGGGCCGGTGCGCTATCCGGCTACGGGCTCGTCTTCGGCGACCGGGGCCGGGATGAATGACTCCGAGTCGCCCAGCATGTAGAGGGAGCTTTCCACCCAGCCGTCGGGATCGACGGCGGCGCCCGCGACGTACATCTCCCAGTGGACGTGGGGACCGGTCGAGCGTCCGGTTGAGCCCACCAGACCGACCGTGGCTCCGCGCTCGACCACCTGGCCCAGCAACACCGAAAAGTCGTGCAAGTGGTAGAAGAGCGTAAAGACGCCGAAGCCATGATCCAGGATGACGGTGTTGCCACGGATCGTGAGCGGCCCCACAAATGCGACGCGCCCTCGGTTGGGCGCCGGGATCGGCGCGCCGGTCGGCTCCGCGTAGTCGACGCCCTCGTGCACCGTCATGAGTGACCCCGGCTGCAGGGTGCGACGCTCGCCGTAGGGCGAGGTGACCCGCCCACTGCTGGGCCGCTGGAACGATTCCGTCCACAGCGGACCCCCGCTCACCCGCTGGACGATGGTATGTAGAAACTCGCGCTCCTCCTGGGCGACCGCGTCGTCGAGCAAGTCTTCGTGGCTCTCAGGAATATGGAACTCGGCGGATGGGAACGGGCGCTCCGCGAGCTCGACCGAGATGTCGACCATGCGCTCGCCGACGCTCACCCGCAGGTCCTGTGGCCCCGCCATGGCCGTGGAGGCCGTCCCGACCACGGCGTGCCATGTGCCGTCACGGCAGAGCAGCGGCGCCGCTTGCCCATTCCAAGTCACCGAAACGCCGGGGGCCGCCGTGTGTACGCGAATGCCGATGGCGTCGCCCTGCCGCGGCATCTCGGAGTCGATCGTCACCAAGTCCGCGTCGGCGGGCGGAACGTGGGGGTCAAAGGGCGTGATCGCCTCTGCCGGAAACAGGCCGGCTTCCTTGGCCAAATCACCCGAATTGGCGAAGACGACCTGACCGGCGCGGGCCCACGGCACGTCCACAAGCCACTGTTGCAGCACGGCCCGCTGCGTCCGCATCGCGACCATGCTGCCGTAGTCGCCGTAGGCGATGGGCAGTCCAAGACGCGTGAGCCAGCTAGGCACGGCGAAAAAGGCGTCCCGAATAGCCGGATTCACGTCCAGCAGGGCCAGGTGGTTTTCCATGATCTGGGAAAACGGCGCGCCGGCATCCTCGGGCAGGGTGGCGTGCCGGGGGACTTGCCGGAACGCTTCCAGCCAATCGTCGTGGCCCTCGCGATTCATGATGTCCATGGTGTTGGCCACGTTGACGCCGTCCTTGGACGGGTCCCATTGCAGCACCATCTTTTGAAACGCCTGCACGAGAAAGCCATGCAGGACGAAACGGTGCGAGACGGGATAGCCAACGATCTGATAGCCGCCGAGCTCCTGAAACGCCGTCCAGAACTTGGCGGCGTCGTCATCGACGACGGGGTAGCCGCCCCCGGTGTCGCTGCCCGTCTGGGTGAAGAACCGGCCGCCGCCGACCGGAAAGTCGGCTCCGTAGCCGCAGGCGGTACCGAACGGCACTTCGGGCACGTCCGCCGCCACCGGCAAGGGCAGCGCGGACAGCGCAAGGGCGAGGATGAGCGCCACGGCCCCACGGCGCATGGCGGACCGAGTGCGGGGGGATCTCACAGGCGATTAGCCTAGCATCGGGACGGCCGCGGCACCGCTGATGAAACGCCGGCGCACGCCCAACGTGACGCGCCGCCGCACGCCAGCAACTCTGGCACTCTTGGTCGCACATCATGGACGGTGTCGCACCCGTGAAGCAGCGCGGATTCCGACAGCGGCTGGGCGGGCCGGCTCGAGCGGCGGGACGCATGGCGGACGCCGGACGGCGCGTCCAGGATCACGTCGGCGGAACCGTCGAGTCGCTCACCCGCGCCACGATGGCGTGGATCGACGCCCATCCGCAGCTCCGAGTGCTGTACCTCACGGCGGACCGATTTGGCACGCAGCAGCTCCCCACGTTCGCGGCCGCCATCAGCTTTCAGACTTTTGTCTCCCTGTTTCCGCTCATTGGCTTCATCACGGCCATCGCGGCGTTTCTGGTGGAGCCCGAGGTATTGGTGCAATTCGTCGCGGACCAATCGGGAGATCTGGCCCCCGGGGCGGAGGACTTCCTGGAGAGCACGCTGCCGTCTATGGCGGCCGTCCGCGAGAGCGTCGGCGTCATCTCGCTCATCGCGCTGTTGTGGACCGGCAGCAATCTGTTTGGCGCGCTGCGGCGCGGTCTCGACGCGGCGACCGGCGCGACCCGGCGGCGGACCTTCGTTCAGGGCCGAGCGCTGGATCTTGCCACGACGATGGCCACCGGCGGGCTACTCGGCATCTCCGTGACCGCCACCGCCGTGCTGACGTTCTTGCAGCAATCGGAGCTGCTCGGCGGCGACTCGCCGTTCGCCTGGTTGGGGTGGCTGCTGCGCTGGCTTGGCGTGCTGCTGCCAATCCTCTTTGTCACCGGCGTGTTCGGGCTGATGTATCACCTGGTTCCCGCCGAGCGGCTGGCCTGGCGTCCGGCGCTGGCGGGCGGGCTGGTGGGAGCGGTTGGGTTTGAGATCGGGAAGAACGCCTTCGTCTGGTACACGGCCAACTTCGGCTCGTTCAATGCGATCTACGGCCCGCTGGCGACGGTTGTCGTGCTGCTGACTTGGATCTACTTCAGCAGCATGATCTTCCTGGCCGGAGCGGCGTTCGGCTCGGCGGTGTCCGCCGCGATGGCGCCCGGCGAGCCCGCCGGATCCGGCGGCGCAGACTAAGGCGCTGCTGGGACGTTACACACGTTACCGATGAAGTACATCCGTCACGAGCGCAGCGGCCAGCCGCCCGAAGGCGCGGGCACGGCGTTGTAGGGTTGTCTCTCGGGATGGCTCACATCGCCCTCAACGCGCTGCCGGTATACACCGAAGCCAGCTTCCGCAACGCTGGCGTGAGCCGCTTCACCGCCCGCCTCATCGATGCCGTGCTCAAGGCTGACGGCGGGCACCGCTACTCAATCTTCCTCAATGACAGCGTGCGCGAGCCGCCGTTTCGCACCCGGTCCGACATCCGTCTGCGGCGCACGCGTCTCCCAACGTCGCGCACCTGGGTGCGGATTCTCTGGGAGCACCTGGCGGCGCCGGGGCACCTCGCGCTGGCGGGCGCCGACGTTGTGCACTCGTTTCTGAACGTGACGCCGGTGGCCGCGCCGGGACGGCATGTGGTGGTGGTTCATGATCTGTCGTTCTTGCAGGCGCCCGAAACCCACCCGACGCACCGACGGTGGTACCTGCACGCGGCCACCCGCCTGTCGACGCGGCGAGCGAGCGCCGTCCTGGCGGACTCCCAGTCAACGCGCCGCGACCTCATCGAGCTGTTCGGCGTGCCGCCGGAAAAGATTTCGGTGGTCTACGCCGGTGTGGAACCCCAGTTCCATCCGCGGCCCGAGGCCGAGGTCGAGGCGTTCTGCGCCGCGCACGGCGTGCGCGGGCCCTTCGTGCTCAGCGTGGGGACCATCGAGCCCCGCAAGAACGTCGACGTGCTGATACGCGCGTTCGCCCGTCTGCGGCGCGAGGGCCGTTACGCGGGCTCGCTGGTCATCGTTGGAGGACGTGGGTGGATGGATGTGGATGTGCCCGACCTCATCGAAGCGGCACAGGTGGTCGATCACGCGCGATGGCTCGGTTACGTTGATCAAGCGGAGCTTCCCTTTTGGTACAGTGCAGCAGACTTGCTGGTGTACCCCTCCAGCTATGAGGGGTTCGGCATGCCACCGCTTGAAGCCATGGCCAGCGGCACGCCTGTGATCACGTCCAACCGGTCGTCCTTGCCGGAAGTCGTGGGAGACGCCGGGATCACTGTCGAGCCACGGAATGAAGCCGCCTTGGCCGACGCCATGGACCGAGTCTTGCAGTCCCCCGAACGCCGCGACGCCATGCGCTCGCGGGGCCTCGTCCAAGCCCAGCGATTCAGTTGGCAATCGGCAGCTGAGACATGTCTCAACGCGTATCAGAGCGTCCTGAAATCGCGGTAACCGTCCCGGCGCCCCCAGCCGAGCCTGTGGGCCGCGCCCGCGGGACGCCGTGGCGCGTCCTCACCTCGCCGTGGCTGACCGCCCTGGGCGATGTTGCCGTGCTGTTCGGCGCCTTTCTGTTCGCCTACGCCTTGCGCTACGTCTGGCGCCTGGGTCCGGAGCTCAACGAGTTTCAATTCACCCCCATCGACGCCTATTGGGTCGTCGCCGGGCTCTTCATCCCCGTCACGGTGCTGAGCTTCTACGTGCTGGGGCGCTATTCGGGGCGTCGCAGCGTGTCGGTCCTGGACGAGCTGCCGCGGATCGCGGCGGGGGTGGTGATCGGCACGGCGGCGGTGGTCTTCGTGTTCTTCGTCTCGCGGCCGCTGTTCTTCTCGCGACTGATGTTCATGTACCTGGGGGCGGCCGGCGCCGCGGGCACGCTGGTGTGGCTGGGATTGCGGCTGGGCCTGGTGCAGTTGGTGCGCCGGGCCGGCTTTGACAACCAGCGCATCCTGGTCGTGGGCAGCGGGGTCGTGGCCAAATACCTGATGCAACAGCTGACCACGTCGCCCGCATCGGGCAACCGCGTGATCGGTTACCTGGAGGAGAGCGACGACCAGGCCAACGGCACGGGATTCGGCCGATTTCAGCGGCTGGGCGACCTCAACGACCTGGAAGTGCTCATCCGAACCGAGACGATCGACGAGGTGTACATCGCCTTGTCGGCCACCACGCAACACACCTTGCAGCCGCTCATCGAGCGCTGCCGGGTCCACGGCGTGCGCTTCCGGGCGGTGCCCGATCTGCTGGAAGCGCAGTTTGGCCGGATGGAGATTCACCCCTTGGCGGGGATTCCCCTGGTCACGCTGAGCGACAACGCCATCGTCGGCTTCAAATACGTGCAAAAGCGCGCGCTGGACATCGTGGTGAGCCTGGTCGGGCTCATCCTCTGCGCGCCGCTGTGTCTCGTGATCGCGATTGCCATTCGGGCGGATTCGCGCGGCCCCGTCTTGTTTCGCCAGACACGCATCGGCAAAGACGGCGCCGAGTTCACCCTATTCAAGTTCCGGTCGATGGTGGTGGACGCGGAGGCGCTGAAGCGCCAGTTGATCGCCGGCGGCCCGCACCCGGCACTCTTCAAGATTCGCGACGACTCGCGACGCACCCGGGTCGGACGCGTGCTGCGCCGCATGAGCTTCGACGAGTTGCCGCAGCTCTTCAACGTCCTGACCGGCAGCATGAGCCTGGTGGGTCCCCGAGCGCAGGTTTCCGACGAGGTGGCCCAATACGACGACTGGGCGCGGCACCGGCTGCGCGTGCATCCCGGCCTCACCGGACTGTGGCAGGTCAGCGGACGCAGCGACTTGCCGTTCGAGGAGATGGTGATGCTCGACACGTACTACGTGGCGAACTGGTCGCTTCGCCTCGACTTGAGGATCCTGGTGAAGACGATTCCGGCCGTGCTGTCCGGACGCGGCGCCTTCTGAGATCGCGCCGAGCCGCCGGTGTGCCGGAATGAGCGTCGCCCTCGTCCACGACTGGCTCAATCAGCAGGGCGGCGCCGAAGTAGTGCTGGAGCAGCTGCACGCGATGTATCCGGACGCTCCCGTCTACACGTCGTTCTATGCCCCGGACCTGGTGGACCCCGCATTTCGCCGCCTCGACGTTCGCACAAGCTGGCTGCAGCGGCTGCCCGGCTGGCGCACGCGGCATCAGGCCTTTCTCCCGCTCTATCCGCTCGCGTTTCAGTCGATGCGGGTTCGAGCCGCCGACGTCGTGCTGAGCAACGTGAGCGCGTTTTGCAAGGGCATTCAAACCCCGCCGGGAGCTATCCACGTGTGCTATTGCCTGACGCCAACGCGGTTCGTATGGATGCCGGAGGCGTACTTGCTGCGCGAGGGCTATCCCGCCTGGCTGCCCCGGGCGCTGGCGCCATTGCTCTGGTGGATGCGGCGGTGGGACCGCGCGGCGGCGCAGAGGGTGACGCAGTTCGTCGCCATTTCGCAGGCCGTGGCCGAGCGCATCCGCCGCTTCTACGGGCGCGAGGCCCTGGTGGTGCACCCGCCCGTGCATACGACGCGGTTCACGCCCACGACGGACGTGGACGACTACTTTCTCGTCGTGTCGCGTTTGATTCCCTACAAGCGCATCGACCTGGCCGTGCGCGCCTGCACGGAGGCCTCGCTGCCGCTTCTGGTCGTGGGCGACGGCCGCGACCTACACTCCCTGCGTCGGATGGCCGGGCCGACCGTCACGTTTGCGGGCCGGGTGTCAGACGACGAGGTGCGACGGCACATGGCGCGCTGCCGCGCGTTCGTGTTCCCCGGTGAGGAGGATTTCGGCATCGCTCCGGTAGAGGCCCAGGCCGCCGGCCGCCCGGTGGTAGCGTACGCCGCCGGCGGCGCGCTGGAGACCGTGCGCGACGGCGAGACGGGCGTGCTGTTTCACGAGCCGACCGTGGCCAGCCTGAGGCAGGCTCTTGCGCGTGTCGCCGACATGCCGGTGGATCCAACCCAATTGGTCCGCCACGCGGCGCAATTCGACGCCGGCGTGTTTCGGTCCAAGCTGCGCCGGGCGATCGACCTGACCATCGAGCGGGCGTGCGCTACCGAGGGGTCGACGTAAGTGTCGTCGGCACGCTTTGGGCGAGTGGTTCAGCGTTGGTGGGTCTTCATTGCCGCCGTCACCGGCGCCACGATCGTCGCCGCCATTCTGTGGCAGCTCGTGGGGCCAGTGGGGCTGCGCGTCGAGGCCGAGCTCGTTCTCACGCTAAACCTGCCGGAGGAGAGCCAGCGCCTGCAGTACGGCGCCGAAAGCAGCCGGGCGCAGGCGGCGGGAATCGTGATTGAGGACCTGGCCCGCCTCACACGCGGCCGCGAACTGCTGCGGCTGGCGCACGCCGAGGTCGTCGACGCCGGCCACACGATGGACTTCCGCACCATGTTCGAAACCATCGACGTCTTTCCGCTCTCGCGCGGGCTGCGCATCGAGTTGGATTGGGGCGACGGTCCGGCGGCGCAAGCGCTGATCGACAGCATCGTGACGCTGCTGATTGACAATCAGAATGCCTACTACCCCACGCTCGGTGAGATCGGCACGCTGCGGCTGATCGACAAGACCGACGAGCCCGAGCGTCCGCCGCGCGCGTTGGCGGCGCTCGACGTGGTGCTCAAGTCCGCGGTGGCGCTGATTTTGGCCGTTGCCATTGCGCTGGTGGCGGATTGGCGGCTCAATCGGCTGCACGAGTCCGACGTGACCGAGCTGATCGACGCGCCGGTGATCGGCCGCCTGCCGTGACCGGGCCCGTGATGCGCTGGCAGTCCATCGTGATCGCGGGCGCGGCGGCGGCGGTGATTGCCGTGATTGTGAGCGCAGTCGTGGTGGTGGTCGCCGAGCCGGTCTACCGGGCCTCGACCGACGTCTCGATCCGACCGCGGATCGCGGATCTGGGCGCCTCGGAAGCGGCGTCGCGCCTGATCCGGAACTACGCCGTCTGGGTCGACTCGGAGGACTACGCCATGCGGCTGAGCCCAGAGGTCCGGGGCGGCCTGTCCGATGCCGAGATCGTCAAGCGCGTGCGGACCAACGGCGACTCCGACCGGCTGCTGGTGACGATTCAAGCCGAGGATGAGGACGCGGACCGCGCGGCGGCGGTGGTAAACGGGCTGGCGGAGGCGCTGGTCGCCGAAATCGCCACGCCGGCCCGCCTGAACGACCCGGAGAAGGGACTCGAGATCGCGGTCATCGACGCCGCACGGGCGCCGGGCGCGCCAACGTGGCCGCGCGGTGAAGTGGTAATCCCGGTTGCGGCGATCGTGGGCGCCCTGGTGGGCGCCGCCGTGGCGTGGCTCATCGCCCCAGGGATTGCGCCGGCGCGAAATGAGGGCGGCGCCTGATGGGTCAAAGCGGCGGCGGAGCAGCCATGCCCGGCATCGACGAGCTGCGCACCAACGTGCTCGTGGCCCTGGCCGACACGCCGCATCCGCTGGTGGCCGTGACCAGCCCCCGCACCGATACGCGGCGGCTGGACGTGGCGGCGGCGCTGGCGGCATCGGTGGAGCAAACCGGACGGCGAGTGGCGCTGATCGACGCGGACGTGTCCGAGTCGCGCGACGGCTCGGCGGCGCCCGCAAACGCCGCGACGATAACCGCGCCGGCCGTCTCCGAATCGAATGCCGCGCTGCTCGTGGCCGAGGCCTTTCGGGACCTGCTGGCCGAAACCGCCGACGGCAATGACCTGGTGGTGGTGGCGTGCCCGCCGGTGCTCGACGTGGCCGAGACGCGCGCCGTCACCGCGGCGTGCACCACCACTGTGCTCCTGGCCTCACGGCGCACCTCGCGCCGCGATTCCACGGTGCAGGCCGCCAGTGTGCTGCGCGAGGCCGGCGCCCGGCTGCTCGGCGTGGCGCTGCGCCGCTCCTAGCAGTATTTCCCAGGGGCCTGATTCTCAGTGCCACTCCGTTCGCCCTGAGCTTGTCGAAGGGCGTGGTTCGACAGGCTCACCACGAACGGAATGAGAGTTCGCGCATGGGCAACCTGGTCAATTGGGCTTGCGGGCGCCGCTCCTAGGCGTTTCGGCGCAGCGGACCGAGGTCGGCCGGCGGCAACTCATCCTCCAGCATGCGCTCATAGGCCGCGCGCGTGGCGGCGTCGGCTTCCTGCATGACGGCGGCGGGCACGTCAGCCTCGGCCCCAGCCACCGCCGAGGCGACCTCGTCCGGATTGCGGAAACCCACGAGCGCGGTTGAGACGGTCTGATTCTCGATGACCCAGCGCAGCGCCAGTTGCGGCAGGTCCAGTCCGACCTGCTTCGCCAGCGCTCGCACCTGGTCGACGGCCTCTAGGTTCTTCGGCAGATGATCGGCGCGAAACAGCGGCAGGCCGAAGGCCCACCCAGTAGCCCGCCAATCGTCCTCATCGAGCTTGGTGTCCGCCGTTAGCTGCCCGGCGAGGACGCCGTGCGCCAGCGATCCGTAGGCCATCACCCCGACGCCATGCTCCTCGCAGGCGGGGAATCTGGCCTCGGCATGGCGCCGGTCGAACATGTGATAGCCGACCTGGTTGGCGACGATGGGCAGGACGGCCGCGGCTTCGACCATCTGCTCGGGCGTGTAGTTCGAGACGCCGACGAATCGGACCTTGCCCTCGTCGACCAGCTCCTGGGCGGCGCCCATGGTGTCGGCGATCGGCGTCTCGGGGTCCGGCCAGTGGTGCAGGAACACGTCGACATGGTCCATGCCGAGGTTCCGCAGGCTGCGCTCGCAACTGCTGCGAACCGCCGCGGGCCGACCATCCAGCCGGTTGGCTTGCACGGACTCGTCGTGCTCGATGCCGAATTTGGTGACCACGATCGCCTCATCGCGTCGTCCGCGCAGGGCCGCGCCCATCAGCTTCTCGGAGTGCCCAAAGCCATAGCCGGCGGCGGTGTCGAACAGATTGATGCCCTGGTCGATCGCGGCATGGATGGTGGATGTGGCCTCGGCGTCCATGGCCGCCCCGTAGAAGCGTCCGCCCATGGGCCAGCCGCCAAACCCGACCACGCTCACCCGGAGCTCAGGCGTCCCCATCTCGCGGTATTGCACGCCCGCACTCCTTCCCCAACCTGTTTGGGGCGAAGCTTGCGCCGCGGTCGGGCGCGGGTCAACCGTGGCCAATGCCAAGGTGACGATTCCAGTCCGTTCGCCCTGAGCTTGTCGAAGGGCGTCTCCTGAGCCAGCCGAAGGGGGCGTGGTTCGACGAGCTCACCACGAACGGACTTGGGGTCCCGCACGGACACATTCGCGAAACGGTCTTGCGGGCGCCGCTCCTAGGCCTCCCGCCGCAGCGGCCCGACGTTGGCCGGCGGCTGCTCGTCGGCCCGCATGCGCTCGTAGGCCGCGCGGGTGACGCCTTCTGCCTCCTGCATGACGGCCGCGGGGATGTCGGCATCGGCGGCGGCGACCGCCGCGGCGACCTCATCCGGGTTGCGGAACCCCACGAGCGCCGTCGAAACAGTCTGATTCTCAATGACCCAGCGCAGGGCCAGCTGCGGCAGGTCGAGTCCGGCCCGCGCCGCGAGCGCTCGCACCTGCTCCACCACTTCCAGATTCTGCGGCAGGTGATCGGCGTGAAAGATCGGCAGGCCGAAGGCATAGCCGGTGGCGCGCCAGTCGTCGTCGTTGAGCTTGGTGTCGAGCGTGAACTGCCCGGCCAGGACGCCGTGCGCCAGTGATCCGTAGGCCATCACCCCCACGCCGTGCTCCTCGCACGACGGGAAGATCCGCTCGGCGTGGCGTCGGTCGAGCATGTGATAGCCGACCTGGTTGGCGACGATCGGCAGAACCGCCGACGCCTCGGCCATCTGCGCGGGCGTGTAGTTCGAGACGCCGATGAACCGCACCTTGCCCTCGTCGACCAGCTCCTTGGCGGCGCCGATGGTGTCGGCGATGGGCGTGTCGGGATCGGGCCAGTGATGCAGAAACACGTCGATATGGTCCACGCCGAGGTGTCGCAAGCTTTGCTCGCAGCCCCGGCGGACCGCCGAGGGGCGCCCGTCGCGCCGGTAGGCGTGCACCGATTCGTCCCGGTCGATGCCGAACTTGGTGACCACGATCACCTCGTCGCGCCGACCGCGCAGCGCGGCGCCCATCAGCGCCTCGGAGTGCCCCATGCCGTAGCCGGCGGCGGTGTCGAACAGGTTGATGCCCTGGTCGATCGCCGCATGGATCGTGGACGTGGCCTCGGCGTCCATGTCCGCGCCGTAGAAGCGCCCGCCCATGGGCCAGCCGCCGAATCCGACCACGCTGACGCGAAGCTCCGGCGTTCCCATCTCGCGGTACCGCACGTGCGCCCCCATCCGCCAAACTGTCCAAACTCGGTAGGGGCGGGTCTGAGACCCGCCCGCCCTTGAATCCGGGGCGCTCCCTGTGACGGCGAGGTTTGGAGCGACCTGGATTCCGGCCTCCGCCGGGATGACGGAAGGTTACACAACAGCCGCCATCCGCCTGAACGATTACGGAGCATGCGCCCGGCACCGGCGCGGGTCAACCGCGGCTGATACCATATGGGAGGTGCGCCTTGTCCTAAATTCGGTGCCCGCCCCACGTATCCACGAGGAGTCCTATGTCGTTCGCGGTGATCCGCTCGGGTGGCCAGCAGTTTCGCGTGCAGGCCGGCGACGTGATCGACGTGGAGCTGCGGGACGAGTCGTCCGGACCGGTGGCGTTCGAGGACGTGCTGCTGATCGATGACGACGACGGCCGGCACGTGGGCACGCCCACCCTGGACGGCGCGACCGTGCGCGGCACGGCGCTGGGCGAGGTCAAGGGACGCAAGGTGCGGATCTTCACCTACCACGCCAAGAAGCGGCACCGACGGCGCATGGGCCACCGGCAACGATTCACGCGGGTTCGCATCGACGGCATCGACCGAGAGTCGGCGGCGGCGGACGCCGAATAGACAGAGAGGCGCAGACACCTATGGCTCACAAGAAAGGCCTCGGCAGCAGCCGCAACGGCCGCGACAGCAACCCCAAGATGCTGGGCGTCAAGCGCTCGGACGGTGAGTACGTGCACCCCGGCGAGATCATCGTGCGGCAGCGCGGCACCAAGCTGCGGCCCGGACCCAATATCGGCGTCGGCCGCGACCACACGCTCTTCGCGCTCATCGAGGGCCATGTGGTCTTCGAGCGCCGGCGCGGGCGCACGCAGGTGCGCGTGGCGGACGCGGCCTAAACTAACGCCTCGGGGCCGATAGCTCAGTCGGAAGAGCGCCGCACTCGCATTGCGGAGGTCGTGGGTTCGAGTCCCATTCGGTCCACCACGTATA
>DAOUKN010000004.1:0-4462 GCA_034421255.1 Chloroflexota bacterium
CGGAGGCGGGAATCCACCCCCAATTTGCCTGCGGCCGAACCAAGGGCGCAGCGCATCGTGCTGGGCCGCCAGGTCGCACCCTAACAATGAAGCGACCGACTACTCCGCGCTGAGCTCCTCCGCGTAGGCGAAAATCAGCGGCGTGCCGCCGGTGTGCATGAAGGCCACGGCGTCCTCCGCGCTGAGCGCGCCGCTCCGCATGTCGTCCAGCAGTGCGGCGAACGCCTTGGCCGTGTAGACCGGCTCCAGGAACACGCCCTCCGTGCGCGCGAGCAGCTTGATCGCCTCGATGCCCTCGGGCGTCGCCCCGGCGTATCTTGGCCCCATGTAGGCGTCCGTGTTCGAAATCTCGGCCGGATCGATGGTTAGGTCCAAGCCCAGAAACTCCGCCGTCATATTCGCCATCCGCGCCTGCTCGGGCGCGCGTCCGCCGGGCACCCGCAGCGGCGTGAATCCCCGGATCTGAAGATCCAGGCCAAGCGCCCGGACCCCAAGCTCCAGCCCGGCCTGCGTGCCGCCGCCGGACGCGACGTAGACGTGGCTGAGGGATACGCCTCGCTCAGTCGCCTGCTCCACGGTTTCGATCAGGCACTCGACGTAGCCAACGGCGGTGAGCGGCCCGTAGCCGACGACGTAGGGACGGCGGCCCTGGGCCCGCAGCTCTTGCTCGACCCGCTCCATCTCCCCCTCGACGCCGAACATCTCGTCGCTGTCCACCTGCCGAACGTCTGCGCCCAACAGCTCGGTGAGCAGGCGGTTGCCCTGCCGGTCGTCGCCGTGGATGCCGCGATTCAGCACCAGCACCACGTCCAGCCCGGCCTTCCGCGCCGCCGCCGCGCACTGGCGCGCATGGTTGGATTGGCGCACGCCGCCGCCCCACATGATCACGTCGCAGCCCTGCCGCAGCGCGTCGGCCACCTCGAACTCGAACTTGCGGTTCTTGTTGCCACCCAGGGCGCTATGCGTCAGGTCGTCGCGCTTGATGAAGACCCGAGGCCCGCCGATCGCCTTCCGCAGATTGGTCAGCTCCTCGAAGGGCGTGGGCAGATCGGTGAGGTGAAAGCGCGGCAGGGCCGCAATCCGCCGCCGCAGGTCGGCCGCCGACACCGGCGCCGGATCGCGGGTGGTCATGGGTGCGGAATCCCGTTCGCAGATGCCCCAAGTATGCGCGGTGCAACTGGCGGGCGTCGGAATCCGATGGAGTATGCTACGCGCACCCGCCGGGCGGATAGCGCCGCGGGCGCGTAGCTCAGCTGGTTAGAGCGCCACGTTGACATCGTGGAGGTCAGAGGTTCGAGTCCCCTCGCGCCCACCACCCTTGACAGATCCAAGAGCCTGAAAACGTCGGTTATGAAGGCGGTACTTCGCGCCGGCTTCGCGAGGTTCGCGGGCACATAGCGGAGGCGCGCAGATATGGCCGATGCCTCACGAGTTGGAAATGTCCAGACTGTCCTGGGCTTGATATGCGGCGACGAGCTGGGCATTACCTTGCCTCACGAACACCTGCTCCTCGACTTGTCCTGCGCCTTTGCGCTGCCCGCCGCGGCGAGCCAGCGGGGGCGGGCCTACGAGCCGGTCGGCATCGAGAATCTGGGCTGGTTGCGCTATCACTCCTTCGAGAATCTGGACAACCTGCGCCTGCTGGACGAGCGCGAAGCCATAGACGAAGCCCTGCTCTTTAAAGTGGCGGGCGGTAAGAGCATCGTCGACTGCACCATCAACGGCGTCGGCCGCGACCCGGAAGGCCTGGCGCGGATCGCCCGCACCACTGGGCTCAACATCATCATGGGATCCGGCTATTACACCGCCCCGAGTCATCCCCCCGAGCTTGCCGCGAAGAGCGAGGACGAGGTCTTTGCGGAGATCGTCCGAGACATCGAAATCGGCGTCGGCGACAGCGGCGTAAAGGCCGGCATCGTCGGCGAGATCGGCTGTTCCTGGCCGCTGGAGGACAACGAGCGCAAGGTGCTGCGCGCCGCCGCCCGAGCGCAGCAGCACACCGGCGCATGCCTCAGCATTCATCCGGGCCGCAACCGCGCCGCACCATTCGAAATAGTGGAAATCATCTCCGCCGCCGGTGCCGATCTGAGCCGCGTCATCATGTGCCATATCGACGTCCGCCTGCGCACTCCCGAGGAGCGCCTGCGACTGGCGCGGACCGGGTGCTACCTCGAATACGACGTCTTCGGTTGGGAGGGCCACTTCCCCTCCTACTGGACCGCCGACGATTACATGGATATCCCCAACGACACCCAGCGCATCTACGAGATCCTGGCGCTGATGGAGGCGGGCCACCTCGAGCAGATCCTGGTCTCACAGGACATTTGCCGCAAGTCGACGCGGGTTCGCTACGGTGGCTGGGGCTTTCCCCACATCTTGAACTATGTGGTGCCGATGATGCGGCAACGAGGCTTCGACCAAGAGCAGATCGACACCATCCTGATCGAGAATCCGAAGCGCATTCTCGGCTTTGCTTGAAGGCGCGAGGAGCGCCCTCGCCCGGCCGAAGCGCCCGGCGCTATTGCAACCAAAGCGGCGGGCGGGATGCGCCGCGGGCGCATACCTCAACTAGTTGGAGCGCCGCGGTGACGTCGTGGAAGTCGGAGGGCCCGAGTCACCTCGCGTCCACCCTGACGAATTGAACGGCGCCCCCCGCCGCTCTGGGCGACCGCGGCAGTGTCCTGGGCGTCTATCGAAAACGGGCATGATGTCCCAATCGGCGACGGAGGCGACACGGCATGCGCGCAGGTAGGCACCTTGGCTTAGGCATCGCACTCGGAGCTGGAGTCGGCGTAGGCATAGGGGCAGTACTCGGCAACGTCAGCGTCGGCGTGGCGATCGGAGTTGCGGTGGGCATCGCGCTCGCTACCGCCTGGGGCCGACGCCGTCACGAAGGCTAGTGCGAGTTCCAACTCGTCCGAGGGCGCTCGATCTTCGGTTATCGTTGGTCTTGGTCGGCCATCTCCGCTGGGGTGCTCGCAGCCCCAAAATGCCTCGACGACGGCGTCGGGGAGCCGACGTGCGAGGAAGCCATGAACCGGCATCGCGGCGGTAGCGGCGCCTGAGAGAAGAACATGACGCGAGCAGCTAAGCCCCCCGGGTCGCCTGTCGAACCCATAGCCATCGTGGGCATGGCGTGCCGGTTCCCCGGCGCGGGCGATCTGGACGCCTTCTGGCGGCTCCTGATTGAGGGCGGCAACGCCGTCACCGAGGGCGTGCCCGGGTCCGGTGTCGGACGGGTGGGCGAGATCATCCGCGACCCCGATGTCGAGAACCCGGCCTGCCGCTTCGGCGCCTTCGTCGACGACATCGACCAGTTCGACGCCTCGTTCTTCCGCATCTCGCCGGTCGAGGCGGAGCTGCTGGATCCACAGCAGCGCATGATGCTGGAAACGAGCTGGCAGGCCCTCGAGGACGCCGGAATCGACCCGGGTCGGCTCAAGGGCAGCCGCACCGGCGTCTACACCGGGATCAGCAACGACGAGTATCGAATGCTGGTGGTGGATTCCAGCCGACCCACCGAGGCCGCCGGAAGTCTCTACGCCCTCAGCGGCACCAACCTCAACGGCACCAGCGGACGGGTCTCATTCGTCCTCGGCCTGATGGGGCCGGCCAAGGCCGTCGACGCCGCGTGCGCCTCGGCCATGGTGGCGGTGCACGACGCCGTGTCGGACCTGCAGTTCGGCAAGGCGGATCTGGCCATCGCCGGCGGCGTGCAGGCCATCCTCAACGGGCGCATTTACGAGCTCCGCGCCGAAGCGATGATGCTGTCCCCGGACGGGCAGTGCAAGACCTTCGACGCCGCGGCAAACGGATACGTGCGGGGCGAAGGCTGCGGCGTCGTCGTGCTCAAGCGCCTGAGCGACGCCGAGGCCGACGGCGATCGAATCTGGGCCGTCATCAAGAGCTCGGCGGTCAATCACGGCGGCGCCAGCGTCGGGCTCACGGTCCCGCACACGCCTGCCCTGGAGCAGGTGATGGAAACCGCGCTGGCCGAAGCGGGCGTGCTGCCGTCTGATGTCGACTACCTGGAGGCGCACGGGACCGGAACGGCCGTGGGCGATCCGATCGAGCTCGATGCCGTGGCCAACGTTTACGGCCGGGGACGCGAAGCGAACCGACCCCTTCTGATGGGCTCCGTGAAGACCAACGTCGGCCACCTGGAGTCGGCGGCCGGAGTCGCCGGCCTGATCAAGGCGGCGCTGGTGGTGAAGCGCGGTGTGATTCCGAAGCACCTGCATTTCGAGAATCCCCACCCCGAATTCGACTGGGATCGCCAGCCGCTCCGTGTCACGTCAACCATGGCGGAGTGGCCGCGAGATCGACGGCGCCCACGGCTGGCGGGGGTGAACTCCTTCGGCATATCCGGCACCAACGCCCACCTCGTGGTGGGGGAGTATCCCGGCCCGAACGGCCAGCCCAGCCAGGACGACTCGCCGGCTGGCGGCGCGAAGTCCGTGGC
>DAOUKN010000005.1:0-25732 GCA_034421255.1 Chloroflexota bacterium
CGATGATGTCGCCCGGCAGGCCGTTCGACGAGCCCTTCGAGCCGTCAACCGCCGGCGGCCGATACCCACGGTCGATGAGCACGCGGATCGGCGTGCCGCCGGTATCGGCCTGGCCGATTTCGGTGCCCGGGTAGTAGGCCTGCAGGATGTGGGCCGCGGATTGGCCGGCGTGCGCCCGCCCGCGCGCGCCCCATTGCGACATCCCCACGCCGTGGCCCCATCCCGCGCCTTCGAGCCGGACGGTGGCATGGGGATGAAAGGGGATGGCGACGGTGCTCACCGCGGCCGCACGGCCTGGCGCGGTCGCCAGCAACACCGCCGTCACGGCAACCAGGCCCGCAAGGGCCTCTGCCAGCCGGCCCGCCCGGAACCAGCGGAAGATGGGGGCGTGTCGTCTCACCGAGCACCGAGTGTACGGCCCGCAGGCACGAGTTTGAGTCACGTGCGCAACGGAAGGCGTTTGTCGACCGTGACGCTCAGTGGGCCGTCGGCCGTCCCGGCGGCCCATATACTGCACGGGTGGCGTCGCGCAGCGGCAAACACTCATGAGCGCTCCCGCCGCGCGGGGTCCCATTGTCACGATCGACGGACCGGCTGCCGTGGGCAAAACGACGGTCGGACGCATGCTGGCCGAGTCGCTGGGTTTCCTGTGCCTGGACAGCGGGCTGTTCTACCGTGCCGTGGCGCTGGCGACCGTGCGGGCCGGCGGCGACCCGGACAGTGCGGACGATGCCCTGGCAGCCGCCCAATCGCTCCGGCTGCGCTTCGCCCCGGACCCGTCGGGGCAATTTGCGGCGCGCGCCTTCGACGGGAACCGCGATATCTCCGAGGCGCTCGTCAGCCCCGAGGTGGATCGCACCGTGTCGTTGGTTTCGCGGATTCCCGCGGTGCGAGCGGCGATGCTCGAGCCCCAGCGCGAAGCGCTCCGGGAGGGCGGGGTGGTGGCGCTCGGCCGCGACATCGGGACCGTGGTGTGCCCCGAAGCCGACCTCAAGGTCTATCTGGACGCCAGCCCGGAGATGCGCGCGCAGCGTCGCTGGAAAGAGCGCCGGGAGAACGGGGGGCAGATGGACATCGCCGCTATCCGCGAGAACTTGATGGCGCGGGACCGCATCGACTCGCAGCGATCCATCGCGCCGTTGCGGGCTGCGCCGGATGCGCTTGTCATCTCGACCGACTCATGCCCGCCCGGTGAGGTCGTACGTTCCATCAGAGCTGCTATGGCTGCACGGGGACTGATCCGTGAGTGCTGATTACTTCGCCTGGTCACCGAATCACACGCCCCGCCCATCGATGTGGGCCTATCGCACCGGTCGAGCGTTCGGCCGCTTTTGCCTGTTTCCGCTGCTATTCGACGTCCATGTGAAAGGAGTGGAGCACGTGCCGTCCGGCGGCCCGTTGATTCTCGCCTCCAATCACGTGAGCAACTTCGATCCGATTCTGCTGGGGACATATGTCCCGCGTACGACAGCCTTTGTCGCGAAGGAGGAGCTGTATCGGGTGGCGCCCCTGGCGCTCCTGTGGCGTTTGTGGGGCGCGGTGCTGGTCCGGCGTGACGGCCTGGACATGCGCCCCCTGCGGATGCTCCTGCGGATCCTCGCGGACGACGGCACGGTGGGCATGTTTCCGGAGGGCACGCGCAGTCGCGGGAAAGGCCTGCAGCGGCCGCTGCCCGGGGTGGCCTACCTGGCCGCGAAGAGCCGTGTTCCGATTCTGCCGGTGGCCATCTGGGGCGCCGACGACCTGGATCTCAAACGGCGGATGGTGCGCGGCCGGCCCCGTGTCAACCTGCGCATCGGCGAGGTGATGGCGCCGGACGTGCCGGCGGGCAGACTCACGCGGGAGGCGCTCGACGAAATCGGCGAGGCCGTGATGCAGCGTATTGCGGCGCTGCTGCCGGAGCGCTTGCGCGGCGTCTACGCCGCGACGAGCGAAGGATCGGTCGATGGCTGACCTCGATCGACAGCTTCCCTTGGTGGCGCTCATCGGGCGACCCAACGTCGGCAAGTCCACGCTGTTCAACCGGCTGGTCGGAGAGCGCTCGGCCGTGGTCGAGCCGCAGCCCGGCACCACGCGCGATCGGATCTACGGCGAGCTGGAGTGGCGCGGACGCGCGTTCGCCGTGGTGGACACGGCCGGCATCGCCTGGCACGACCCGGCGCCGGTGGCCGAGGCGGCGGTGGCGCAGGCCAGAGCCGCCGCCGACGAGGCCGACCTCGTGCTGGTGGTAACCGACGTTCAGACCGGAGTGACGGAGCTTGACGGCATCGTGGCGCGTGAGGTGCTCCGCCGCGAGCGACCGCATCTGCTGGTCGTCAACAAAGCCGACCACATGGATCTGCGGCTGGACACCGGCGAGTTCTACGCCCTTGGCCTTGGCGAACCGACGGCCATTTCCGCCATGCACGGCACCGCGACCGGCGATCTGCTGGACGCGGTGGCCGCGCGGCTGCCGGCCGTGGCCTATGCCGGTGAGCCCGATGAGCTGCCCAGATTGGCGATCGTGGGCCGTCCCAACGTCGGCAAGTCGTCGCTGCTCAACGCGCTGCTCGGCGAGACGCGGGCGCTGGTGCACGACGCGCCGGGGACGACGCGGGACAGCATCGACACCCTGCTCGATTGGGAGGGGCGCTCGATCCGGCTCATCGACACGGCGGGGATTCGGCGCCGGGGCCACATTGACTCCGGCGTGGAATACCACAGCGTGTTGCGCGCCGTGCGCTCGATTCAGCGCTGCGACGTGGGCCTGCTGGTGGTCGATGCGCACGAGGGCGCAACGGCGCAGGACGCGCACGTGGCCGGCCTGGTGCTGGAGGCCGGCAAGGGCATCGTCGTGCTCGCCAACAAATGGGACATGCTCCAGGACCCCGAGCGCCGCAAAGAGGTGGACTTTCACCTGGAGCGGGTCTTGCACTTTCTGCCCGAGGCGCCGTTTCTGCATACTTCCGCGCTCACCGGACGCGGCGTGCCGGCGAGCGTCACCGCCGGGCTTCAGGTGCATGAGGTTCGGCAAACGCGCGTGGCGACGGGGCCGCTCAATCGGTTCCTGCGCGCCTGGGCTGGCCGCCGCGGTCCGCCCAGTCGCAAGGGACGCCAGGCACGCTTCAAGTACGCCACGCAAATTGGCGTCAGTCCGCCATCCTTCGTCACGTTCTTCGCGCGGCCCGAGAACGTGCACCCCTCGTATGTGCGCTATCTGGAAAACGGGCTGCGCGAGGCGTTCGGATTCGACGGTACGCCGATCGTGATCCGGCTGCGGCCGTCATAAGCCCCCACGGACGGACGATCGAATCGGCGGGTTGACAGGCGCCGTGCCCCATTTCAAGCTTGGCGCCACGCGGCGGTAGGGGGCAGCCTCATGTCCGTGGGCGAGATTCTCGGCGCGATCGGCATTGTTCTCGGCGCATATCTCATCGGCTCCGTCCCATTTGGCGTCGTCGTGTGCCGGTTCGGATTCGGCGTCGACGTGTTCGCGCAAGGCAGCCGCCGGTCGGGCGCCACAAACGTCATGCGCGCGGTCGGTTTCGGACCGGCGGCGTTGGTCATCGTCGGCGACATCCTGAAGGGATTTCTTCCCGGCCTCGCCGCCCTCCTCATATTCGGCGATGAGTCCATCGTCCCGGTGCTGGCGGTAACGGCGGCTGTTGCGGGACACAATTGGTCCGTCTTCCTGCGATTGCGCGGTGGTCGGGGCGTGGTCACGTCGGTCGGGGGCTTGGCGGCCATGGCTCCCCTCGTGGCCGTGATCGCTCTGCCGGCGGGGCTGCTGGCAGTGGCGCTCAGCCGCTACGTCTCGGTGGGCTCGCTGACCGGCTCCCTGACCGCGCTGGTAAGCGCGGTCGTCTTCTATGCCGTCGGTGGTTGGATCACGGGCTACGACCTTCTGCTGGCGGCCGGGCTCGCGTTCTTCATGTTTACGCAGCACATCGACAATATGCGACGGATCTTCGCGGGTACCGAGCGACGGCTGCCAGCCTGGGCCGGTCTGATCAACGGGCGCAATCGAGGGTCGTCGCTGAGCTGAGTCGATCGTCGACGCAGGTCTTCGCGCGCTACGGCGCGCTTTCCCCTTAGCGCGTCTCGGCCAGCGCCTGGCCAAGGTGGCGCGCCACGCTCTCGATGGGCACGCCTGCCGTCTGCCGGTTGCCGGCGAGTTCACCCGCTCGGGCGTGGAGCCACACGCCGAGACGAGCCGCGTCGAGCGGGCGAAGGCCCTGCGCGGCCAGTGCGGCCACGGCGCCGGCCAGCACGTCGCCCGACCCCGCCGCGGCCAGCGCCGGGTTGGGCCGCGCAAGCAGGAAGAGCTGATTGTCCGCGGCCACAAACGTCGGCGAGCCCTTGCCGATCACCACCGCGCCACTGAGGGCCGCAAGCTCGCGCGTGGCTTGCAACATGTCGGCTCCGCGCGGAGTTTCGGCAAGATCCAGCAGGCGGCGCATTTCGCCCGGGTGCGGCGTGAGAATCACATTCGGACCCAGCGTTCCCAGCCGCGCGGGCTCATCGGCGAGCGCGTTGAGCCCGTCGGCGTCGACGACCGTTGGGACTCCGTGCCGGGCGCCGGCCGAAAGATCGCGCGCCAGATCATCACTGCGCGCGCTTCGGCTAAGGCCGGGACCCACCAGCAGCGCCGTCGGTTCGCCCAGCGCCTTGACGGTATCCAGCGATGCGCCGATGCAGCCGGCGGCGTTTTCCGGAAGCACGCGAAATGTGGCCGCGGGCGCCACGGCCGCGCAGGCGCCAACCGACGCTTCCACGGAAGCGACGGTCACGACGCCGGCTCCGGCGCCCTGAGCCGCCAGAGCCGCGAGGGCGGGCGCGCCGCGATAGGCGGTCGAGCCGCCGACGATTAGCACGCGGCCAAACGTGCCCTTGTGTCCGTCGAGCGGTCGCGCCGGCGCGAGGTCTCGCACCGTGGCCGCATCGATAATTCGCGCGGCGCCTGACGCGGCAATCTCCGGTGCGAGGCCGATATCGAGCGACTCAACCGCTCCCGCGTAGTCGATCCCCGGGTGCAGCAGGGCGCCGAGCTTGATCGGGCCCGTCGCAAGCGTGCCGGACGCGCGAAATGCGGTGGCGTCCGCTTGCCCGGAGTCGGCATCCACGCCACTCGGGATGTCGATTGCGAGCCGCGATTGGCCGGGAACCTTCGGCAGAGCGCCCAGCATCTCCGCGACCTGGCCGCGCAGCGGCGGTGCGCTGCCGATGCCAAGCAGCCCATCCACGACTGCGGCTGCGCCACCTATATCGCGGGCAAACGGCCTCGCGTCCCCCGACCACACGCGCCAGCGCACGCCGGCCGCACGGGCCGTGTCGACCAACGAATCATCGGATCGCGCGCGCGACGCCCAGCAGACGACGGCGGCTCCCCCGCGGGCGAGCGTGCGCGCCATGATGAGCGCATCGCCGCCGTTGTCGCCGGGTCCGACCAGAACCACGATCACGCGCCCGCGCAATGGACCAACGCGGCGGTGAACCGCGGCGGCGACCGCGGTCCCCGCGCGCTGCATCAGGTCAATCTCCGGCGCGGTCGCCGACTCCAATCGCCGCATGTCGGCGACATCCACCGCGCGGTCGAACGCGGCTTCCGGTGTCGGCACCACCGCCCGCGGGCGCGTCACGAGCCGCTGAGCGCCACGACGAAGGCGATGGCCTGATCTCGGCTGTGGGTGAGGCTGATGTCGAGATCGGCGATGCCTAGCTCGGCTGCCCGCCGCTGGGCCGCGCCGTGGAGGCGCACGAGCGGCTTGCCGCGTGGATCGTTCACGACCTCGATTTCCTTCCACAGCACGCCGCGCATGCCCGTGCCCAGCGCCTTGGACACGGCTTCTTTGGCCGCGAAGCGCGCGGCCAGCTCGTCCGCGCGCCCGCGGCATCTCGCCTGCTCGGCAGGCGTGTAGATGCGGTTGAGAAACCGCGAGCCATAGCGGTGGTGCGCCTGGCGGATGCGCTCAATCTCGATCAGGTCGACGCCGGTGCGGACGTGAAGGCCGCTCACGGTCGTCTCAGTGTCCGGTTATTTCAACGCGGCGAATGGAGGAGTCGTATTCCCAGCCGCTGCCGAGCAACTCGATGCGGCGCAGCTTCACGGGCGGCGGCTGCAGGGCTCCGAGAAGATTGTCTACCTCGAGCGTGGTCCATTGGCCGCGTGGTACCTGCTGACCCAGCTTCACGCTGAGACCGTCATCGTTCTGGTGGTAGAACCCAGCGCCCCAGATCTGCTCGCCGCCTTGATCGTCCACGTAAACCAGGCGAACCATTAGCGGATACTCGGTGCCTGCGGTGCCGCCGCCGGACAAGCTCTGAGCGTCCGTACGCGCCTCCAGACGCAACCGCAGGGTCATGAGATCCCGCGTATCGATGTCGAGAAGCTGCATGACGCCACTCTCGCCGTGCCGGTCAATCAGAACGCCCTCGCTGGAACGCACAAAGCGGAGCGTTCCAGCGAGAACCTCGACTCGACCCGCCGGCCCGGCCTCGGTGTCGAAGAAGCTCCACCACGGCCCGTTGCCGATGTCCGTGGTGAACAGCGAGTCTTGGATCAGGTCTCGCTCGATTGGCAGCGGACCAACGAGGCCGGAGGCCATGCTGAATTCCGCCCGCGACTGGCTGGTCAGGCGAAGCGAGCGACTGCCAAGGCTCACGCCGGCCTCACCGACGCGCGCCGCGATATGGCTCGGGCCTTCGACCGGACGCTCCACGAGGTAGCTCCCCTCCGCGAGGTCTAGTCGACCGTCGCCGACGAGCACGGTGATCGCGCGGTCGGGGATTCGCGGGTGCCGGCTCACGCCGATGCGCACGTGTCCGGTGAACAGTCGCACGACCGAGTCTTGCGAGCGCTCGTTGAACCGTCCGAACTGCATGCGCTGCAGGGCAAGCTCGGTTTCGTTGTAGAGCAACAGGGTGCTCCCGTCGGGGAGGCTCACGAGCACGCGGGAGCGGTCGTCGGTTCTCAGCCGCGTTCCCTCGGGCAAGTTGGCCGTCGGTGCGAGCTGACGCCACGTGGCGGCTGCCGGCGGCTGGAAGAGCACGGTCCCCTCGAGGACGACGGCCTGGCTGCCGCGTGCCTCTTGCACGAGGCCGAGCGCCGCGCCGATCCCACGCGGCACGAAGACCGCCAGCGCAATCAAGACGACGAGTGACACGACGAGCGCGACCCACGCCAGCCGCTGCATGCCGCGGTAGGTCTCGGTCTCGGGGGCTGCCTGGCTTGCCGCTATTTCCGTCTCCGTGCGCATTCGCGCATTTTAGGTTCGAATCGTGAAGCCCGTGAATTCACCCGTTTCCGACGGCCAAGCGGCGTCCACCTGCACCACGCGAGCGCCGGGCGGGCCGACGTGCAAGTGCCCGAGCAGGGCGTCGAGGTCTTCCCGACGGCCCTCGGCGCCGACTTCGACCGAGTATCCGTCGGCTCGATTACGGACGTATCCACCTAGGCCGAGCCGCTGACTCTGCGTTTGGACGAAAAAGCGAAATGCGACGCCTTGCACGCGTCCATACACCGTGGCGACAAGGCGGGGCACGGCGGCGTCAGAGCAATGAGCCCTGCTGGGTCCCGGAGGCGCTCTTCGCGAAGCCCAGGTGCTCATACGCCTTCGGCGTGGCGACGCGACCACGTGAGGTCCGCGCAAGGAATCCGGCCTGCAGCAGGTAGGGCTCGTAGTGGGACTCGAGCGTGGTCACCTCCTCGGCCACGGTGGCGGCCAGGGATTGGAGCCCGACGGGCCCGCCGGCGTAGGACTCGATGATGGTGGTCAGGATTCGGCGATCCATGCTGTCCAGGCCCTCCGGGTCTACGCCCATGTCCTCGAGCGCCTGGTTGGCCACAGCCTCGGTCACGACGCCGTCTGCCTCGACCTCGGCAAAGTCGCGCACGCGGCGCAGCAGCCGGTTGCAGACCCGCGCCGTGCCGCGCGCCCGCCGTGCAATCGCCGCGGCCCCGGCGGGCACGACCTCGACGCCGAGAATTCGCGACGACCGCAGCACGATCTGGGCGCACTCGTCGGGTGAATAGAAGTCAAGGCGATAGGACTCGCCGAAACGGTCGCTCAGCGCCGGGGTGAGTTGACCGTGCCGGGTCGTGGCGCCGACGACGGTGAATCGCGGCAGATCGAGCCGATACGTGCGCGCATGCGGCTTGCCCGCGCCGACCACGATGTCCAGCGCAAAGTCCTCCATGGCGGGATACAGGATTTCCTCGACCGTTTTTCCGAGCCGGTGAATCTCGTCGATGAACAGGACCTCGCCGGGCTCCATGCTGCTCAAGGTGGCGGCAAGATCGCCGGGGCGTTCGAGCGCCGGCCCGGACGTGACGTGCAGCCGGCCCTCCATCTCAGTGGCGATGATGTTGGCCAGGGTGGTCTTGCCCAGGCCGGGAGGTCCGGCGAGCAAGATGTGGTCGATGGGCTCGCCGCGTTGCCGCGCCGCCGCGATCATCAAGCGCAGGCCGCGTTTGACGCGCGGCTGTCCGATGAACTCGTCGTCCGCCAGGCTGACGGGACGGAGGGTCGTTTCGAGACTGCGATCCTCACCGCCGGCATCGACGGCGACGATGCGTTCGGTCACGATGAGGCTCGCGCACCGAGGATGCGCAACGCCGCGGCGATTCGACCCGTCACGTCAAGGTCTTCGCCGGCGATCTGCTCGAGCGCCAGTTGCGCCTCGACGCGCGTGTAGCCGAGCCCGACCAGCGCGTCGAGCGCCTCATCGGCTCCCGTCGGGCCCAGGCGTATCCCCGGCTCGGGAACCAGCTTGCCCCGCAGCTCCAGAATGATGCGGTTTGCCAGCTTGCGCCCGATGCCCGACACCGCCTGGAACGGCCTGGGGTCTTCGTCATCGAGCGCCTGCACGATGCGGTCGACCGGATGACTGGATAGCACCCGCACGGCCATTCGCGGCCCCACGCCGGTCACGTCGAGCAGGTGGCGAAACACCTCCAGCTCCTGCGCCGACCCGAAGCCGGCCAGGATTGCCCCGTCAGACGCGATGTGAGTGTGCGTGTGGAGCTCCACCGGCTGCCCGGGCGACCGGCGCGCCCGCGCCGGAACCACGACTTCCAACCCCAGTCCCGTGCCGTGGACCTTGACCACCAGCGAGTCGTCGCCGGTGCGGATGACCAATCCCTCGAGGTAGCCAATCATCGGACGCCCAACGTGCGCTCCAGCGTGCGCGCGCGGATCGAGTGCTGGTGGCAGATCGCCGTCGCCAGCGCGTCGGCGGCGTGGTCGGAGGCCGGCGGCGCGGGCATGCGCAACAGCCTGACCACCATGGCTTGCACGGCGTCCTTCTCGGCGGCGCCGTAGCCGGCCACGGCCAACTTGATTTCCGGCGGCGCATACTCCTCCACCGTCAGCCCGTGGTCGGCCGCCACCAGGTGGACCACGCCGGTGGCGTAGGCGACCTGGGCGGCGGTTGTCAGGCGGCGGGCATATCCCAAGCGTTCGAGCGCAATGTCGGTGACGGGAAACCGCTCGATAAGCTCCGCCAGCGCGTCGCGAATGGTTGCCAGCCGGGTCCCAAGCGGGTCTTTGGACCGCGTGGTGATGCACCCCGACTCCAAGGCCCTCGCATTGTGCGGTCCCGCGACGACTCCGAAGCCGCAGCGCGCCGTCCCGGGATCGATGCCCAGCGTCACCAGATCAGGCATGCACGCCAAATCGTGTACGGAGGCTAGGAGGCAATCTGCGCGAGCAGGTCGTCGCTGATCTCCAACGTGGTGTAGACGCGCTGCACGTCGTCGAGTTCTTCCAGCGCCTCGGCCATGCGGATGGCCCGTGCGGCGTGGGCCGCGTCCAGCGGCATCGGGGTCGTCGGCTCATGGACCAGATCGGCGGAGGTAATCCGATAGCCCGCGTCGCTCAGCTCCCGGCGCATGCGCGCCAGGTCCGCCGCCGGCGTGGACACGTGCACCGCGCCGTTGTCCTGCTCGACGTCCAGGGCGCCCGCGTCGATGGCCATCAGCTCGACCTCTTCGGGATCGGCGTCTCCAACCTCAACCGCCAGGCTGCCGCGCACCTCGAACTGCCAGGCCACCGAGCCGGAGTCGGCGAAGGTGCCGCCAAGATTCGTCAGGGCGTTGCGGACCTCCGCGACGGCGCGATTGCGGTTGTCCGTGACCACCTCGATCAGCAGCCCGACGCCCGCCGGCCCGTAGGCCTCGTAGATCAGCTCGGTGAGCGAGGCGCCCTCACCCGGACCGCCGCCCGTTCCGCGCTGGATCGAGCGCTCGATCGTGTCCTTCGGCATGTTCGCGGCGCGGGCCTTGGCGAGCGCCTGCTCGAGCCGGAAGTTTCCGCTGGGATCGGCGCCGCCGTCTTGCACGGCGACCGTGATCTCGCGTCCGATCTTGGTGTAGAGCTGCCCGCGCTTCGCGTCGTTCGCGGCCTTCTGGCGCTTGATCTGCGACCACTTGGAATGGCCGGACATTGCCTGCACCCCCAGGGAGTCGCGCGGGATTTCTCGAAGTATAGGATAGCGTTGTTCGCTGTTTGTGCGTGCATTCCCTTATCCACGGCGGGCGCGGGCTATGCTGGCGCGGAGTCACCGGAGTCGCAGCCAATGACGCAGGAATCTTCATTGCCACTTGCCGCATCCGCGGCCCTGTTTGACCGTGCGCGGCAGGTGATCCCCGGCGGGGTCAACACGTCGCTGCGCAAGGTCGCGCCCCAAATCGTCTGGTCCCGCGCGGAGGGCGCCTACCTCCACGACGTGGACGGTAACGCCTACCTCGACTACAACGCGGCGTTCGGCCCGATCATCCTGGGCCACGCGCATCCGGGTGTGGCCGCCGAGGTGGCCGAGCAGCAGCGCACGCTGGACCTCACGGGAATCGGTGTCAGCGAGCTGGAGATTCGGGCGGCCGAGAAAGTCGTGGAGCACGTGCCGTCTGCCGAGCAGGTGCTGTTCTGCACGTCAGGCTCAGAAGCCACCTACCACGCGGTGCGGGTGGCGCGCGGGGCCACCGGCCGCCGGGCGATCGTCAAGTTCCAGGGGCACTTTCACGGCTGGCACGACCACCTCCTCGCGAACGTGATCTCGCCCGCGGACCGCGTGGGCCGGCTGGACCCGCTGTCCTCCGGCATCCTGCCGGACGTTCACGCCGAGCTGATCGTGCTCGAGTGGAACGACCTGGAGGGGTTGGAGCGGCTCATGGCCGAGCGCGGTCAGGAGATCGCCGCCGTGATCCTGGAACCCATCCCGCACGCGATCGGCGTGGTCATGCCCGAGCAGGAGTTCCTCACGCGCCTGCGTGCGCTGACCCACGAGCATGGAGTCGTGCTGGTGTTCGACGAGGTGGTCACGGGCTTTCGGCACGCGCTGGGCGGCTTCCAGGCCATCGCCGGCATCACCCCCGACCTGACCACGCTGGGCAAGGCAATGGCCAACGGCTACCCCTGCGCCGCGATCTGCGGCCGGCGCGACCTGATGCAGCACTTCAACACCTCGGACGGCGACGTGTTCTTCTCGGGCACCTTCAATGGGCACCCGCTGGCGATGGCGGCCTGCCTGGCCACGATCGAGGCGCTCGAGCAGCCGGGACTCTACGAGCGGCTGTTTGCACTGGGCGAGCGCATGCGGCGGGGTCTCGACGAAATCATTCAGCGGCTGGGCATGGAGGCGTTTCCCAGCCAATTCGGCTCGGTGTTCGTGACCTACTTCATGTCCCCGCCGGCGAGGTCCTACCGCGACTTGCTGCGCAACGACGACGAGATGTATCTCGACTTCCACCGCGGCATGCTGGAACGCGGGTTCTACATGCTGCCGATGGCCCTGAAGCGCAACCACATCTCGGCGGCCCACACGGAAAGCGACATCGACCGCACGCTGGAGGCCGCCGACGAGGTCTTGACGGCGCTGGCGCACGGCCGTCCCGTCACGCGATAGCGGTGACCTCAATCAGTCGATAGGCGCCGCCCCATCCGTTCGCCCCCCTATCAAGTACGGGGCAGGCTCTGAGCTTGTCGAAGGGCCTCTTCTGACGCCAAATGGACGTGGTTCGACAGGCTCACCACGAACGGAGAGGGCCGGCCCGTCACCCGCCAGCCGGCCCCAGCTCGTCCTCGATTTCGCAGATCAGCTCGATCAGCTCGTCCGCGACCCGCGCGTGATGAGCGTCAAACGGCATGATCGGCTCGCGCACGCGGGCGGTGGCGAACAGGCCGCGGCGCACGCAGTAGCGCTTGTAGAAGTGCACCGAGATGTCGATGTACTGGTGCGCGAAGGCCAGAAACGGCACCACGCGGTGAAACATCTCCCGCGCCTCGTCACGGCGACCGGCCTGGTACAGCCGGAAGACGTGCACGAAGGGCCGGTTGATGGCCGTGGTGGTCGTGAAGTGGGTGCCGCGGTCCAGGGCCTCGATCAGCTGCGGCAGCGACCAGCCGCAGCCGATGGTGAGCCGTCCATCGGTCGCGTCGATCAGCTCGCTGGTCTTGGCGCCCGACGGCACGGTCTCCAGCTTGAGGCAGCGAAACGATTCCAGTTCGTCCCAGAGCTGCATGAGCGTGCGGCGCGCCATGCCGTAGCCGCCCCAGTGCAGGTCTTGAATCATGAGCATGGGCATGCCGGCGCGGGCGACCGCGCGGAAGTAGCTCACGGCCCCGTCGTGATCCTCGATGAGCGGCACCGGCACCGCGCAGAGCACGCCGTCGACGCCGAGCGCCACGGCGTCCTCGGCCAGCGCCCGCGCGCGCCGCGCGTCCGGATCGCTGGCGCCGGCCACGACGGTCACGCGCCGGCCGACGATTCGCAGCACCTCGCGCACGTAGATGTGCCGCTCGTCGGGCGTGAGCTTGGCGACCTCGCTCGCCACCGCGGGGACGATGAACCCACTCACGCCGTCGGCGATGCCTTCTTCCAACAGGCGTTCGAGCGATGCGACGTCGATCTCGTCGTTATCGGTGAACGGCGTGTTGACGATCGGCACCACGCCCGTGAGCGGATAGAGCTCCTTCATGCCGGGTGTCCTGACATCAACCGGTGAACACCGTTCCCTCAACGAAGTCGGCCTCGTCGGACGCGAGAAACGCCAGCACGCGGGCGACGCCGCCCGGATCGCGGAGTTGCTCCAGGGCGGTCTCGACTTCCGGGCGCGACCATCCGCGCGTCCGTCCCTCGTCCTCGACGTTTGCCCGCTTGAGCGGCGTGTCAATGATCGACGGACACACGGTATTGATGCGGATTGGGCGACCCATCAGATGGGCCGGGGCGATGAAGCCCAGACCGTGGACGGCGGCTTTGCTCGTGCCATAGGCCACGGATGAGCTGCGGCTGGTCACGCCGGCTCCCGACCCGACCAGCAGGATGACGCCCCCGCGGTCGCCCATGGCCGCCACGGCATGCTTCATGCAGAGGAAGGTGCCGCGCACGTTCACGTCCTGGACCCGCTGGAACACGTCGGCCTCGAGCTCCGCGATATCGACGTAGGCGCCCTGCAGGATTCCCGCGCACGTGATGAGCACGTCGAGCGTCCCGAAGTCGGCAACCGCCGTCTGGAGCAAGCGTTCACAGTCGGCCTCGTTTGTGACGTCGACGTGCACGAACCGTGCGGTTAGACCCAACTCGGTGAGATTGCGCGCCAGGGCTCGGCCCCTCGCGTCGTCCACGTCCCCGATCACCACGTGCGCGCCGCGCGCCGCGCAGAGCCGAGCGGTCGCGGCGCCAATACCCGACGCGCCGCCGGTGATGACCACGACCCGCCCGGAAAGCGCGGTCACGGCGTGGCGTCCCAGGCCAGGCCGGCGCCGACCATCGCCCGATCCACGGCGTCCTTGGCGGGGGCGAGCTGGTCGAGCGTCAAATGCTCCAGCAGCACCCACGCTTGGGGTTGCTCGGCGTTGAGTCGCTTCAGCCACCGCGCGTGGTCGACGATGCCCCGACCCGGCGTGACCTCCTCGATGTGCAGCACGAGCTCCTCCTGAACGGTGAAGTCCTTCCAATGCGCGGTCGTGATCCGACCGCGCGCACCGTCGAGCAGGCGGTCGAACACCGAATTGGGCTGCCAAGCATCCCAGATGCTGCCGATGAAGTTCACTGGATCGAGATTGAAGGTGAGGGCCGGTGAGTCGACGGCATCGAGTATCGCGGCTACGCGCTCGGGCCGGTCGATGACGGACAGCACGTGCCCCTCGAAGGCCAAATCCACACCCAGGTCTTCGGCGGCCCGAGCGGCCAGGCGCAGGCTGTCGAGCGCCCGATCGAATGTGGTCTCCAGGTGGTGGTCCGGGTGGGCAAACCATGGCCCGTTTGGATTGAGCCCGCCGGGCCGGACGTAGCAGGTGCGCGCGCCCAGCACCTGGGTCGCCTTCATGTGACCGATCAGTCCGTCGATCCCACGACGGCGCTCCGCGTCGCTGTGTCCGACCAGCGACCCGTATCTGCCGTTGGCCTGGGCGATGACCAGGCCCGCGTCGGTAACGATTGAGCGCGCCCTGGACAGCTCGTGTTGAGTGGCTTCGCCGGGATCGCCAAGCGTGACGCTCGTGCCCTGAAAACCCAGATCGGCGAGGCGGCGCACGTCGGCGGGTGAGATGTCCGCCGGACGAACCGGCAGCGCGCCCGCCACGCCGATGAGCATGTCTGAATGGCCCTTGCAATCCGACGGGTCATCGTACGGCGTGTGCCACACTCGGCGCGCTCTTCCGAAGAGGACTACCGGCGTGTCGCATCACGAAGCTCCACGCGATTGGCATCCCGAGCCGTTCCGCAAGCTGGTCACGCTTGGCGAGAGCACCACCGCCGGCGGTTGGAGCTCGGTGCGCGAGCGCAGCTGGCCTCATCTATTGGCGGCGCTGATCTCGGATTTTCAGGACGAGCCGGTCGAGTTGGCGAATGTCGGCATCGGGGCGAACGTCATCTCGACGCGCGTGCCCTGCTACTCCTACTCCGGCAAGCCGGCGGCCAACGAGCGCGTGCAAAAGCACGTGATCGACCACGATCCCGATTTGCTGGTGATCTCCTACGGCCTCAACGACGCCCGCGGCGGCACGCCCGCCGAGATGTTCCGCGCCGAGCTGACGGGGGTGATCGAGCAGGTGCGCGCGGGCTGCGATCCGCTGATCGTGCTGCCGGGGCCGTACTACATGACCGACTTCGGCCTCGGGGAGCACTTTCAGGAAGGCAGCCACGAGGTGTTCCAGACCTACAATCTCGTCACCGAGCAGGTCGCCCGGGCGACGAACTGCCTGTTTAGCGACGTCTACAACGCCTATGGCGGCGCGGCCTGGATGGTGCACTACGACGGGGTGCACGCCAATGACCTGGGGCACCGGCTGGTCGCGAACACCATCTTTCAGACGCTGGCCCAGAAGTGCTCCGGGCTTGCCATCAGGACCAAGCGCCTGGAACGCACCGGCGAGCGGTGGCGCGACGAGTCCACGCTGATGGCGGACTACGGATACCAGGGTCGGCGGGCCATGCCGGTCGATCCTGACGACGATGCCTAGCGGCGAGCCTCGTTTTCGGGGCGTGTTCCCCGTCTTGCAGTCGCCATTCGACGACGCGGACCGGCTCGATCTCGACGCGCTGGCGGCGGAGGTGGAGTTCTGCCGTCGGGCGGGCGTCCACGGCGTCGTCTACCCCGCCATTGCCAGCGAGTTTCAGTACCTGACCGACGACGAGCGTCGCGCCGGGGTCGAGGCGGTGGTCATTGAGGCCGCGGGCGCAGTCCCCGTGGTGGCCGGCGTCGCGTCGGCCAGCGGCGCGCAGGCAGCGGTCTACGCCGAGCACGCCGCGCAAGCCGGCGCCGGCGCCGTCATGGCGCTGCCGCCGATCCTGTCGCCGGGGCGGCCGGACGAGTTGCGCGCCTACTACGCGGGCATCGCGCGGGCGGCCGAGCTGCCGCTGTTCGTGCAGCATTCCCAGGCGGGCATGGACGCCGCATTTCTAGCGGACCTGGTGCGCGACATCGAGTCCGTCCACTACATCAAGGAGGAGATGCATCCCAGCGCGCACTACATCAGCGGCGTCATCGACGCACTTCCCGCCGGTTCGGTGGGCGTGTTCGGCGGCTACTACGGCCGCTGGATGCTGTCCGAATTGGCGCGAGGCGCGACGGGATTCATGCCCGCCGCCGACACGGTGGACGTGCACGTGCAGGTTTGGGACGCCTGGCAGCGGGGCGACTCCGCCGGCGCGCGCGAGATCTTCAACCGCCTGTTGCCGCTCATCAACCTCTCGGTGCTGCTGGAAACGCCGATGCTCAAGGAAGTGCTGGTGCGGCGGGGCGTATTCACGTCGACGCGCATGCGCCAACCGGGCGCGATCCAGCTTGATGACCACGATCACGCGGAGTTGGACGCGATCCTGGAGAACCTGCAGCCGCTGCTGCGCGCCTGACGCCGGACGCGGGCATCGGTCACAATGCCCCGCCCCCAGCCAGAGACCTCGCCATGAAGATCACCTCCGTCCAGGCTATCGTTCTCCGACTGCCCGATGTCACCACCGCCGCCGACGGCACGCAGGACACGTGCCTGATCCGCATCGAAACCGACGCGGGCATCACGGGCTGGGGCGAGGTGGATTCGGCGCCGACCGTGGTGCGGGCGGCCGTGGAGGCGCCGCTGTCCAACGGCATCACCCGTGGCCTGGCGAGCGCGCTGGAGGGGTCCGATCCACTGTCCATCGACGCCTGCATGCAGCGCATCTACGACCTCACGCAGTACTACACGCGCTACGGAGCCGGCGCCCACGCCGTCGCCGGGGTCAACATTGCGCTCTGGGACATCGCGGGCAAGGCGTACGGCCAGCCGATCTACCGCTTGTTCGGCGCCGAACAGCGGCAGGTGCGCGCGTACGCCTCGGTGCTGTTCCAGGACACGCCCGCCGACACCTACGAGCTGGCGGTGCGCCTGGCCGACCGCGGGTTCACCGCGGCGAAGTTCGGCTGGGGTCCCATGGGGCAGAGCGAAGCCAACGACATCGCTCTCGTCCGCGAGGCGCGGCGCGGCCTGGGCCAGGACGTGGACCTGATGGTGGACGCGGGCCAGCCGTGGGATTGGCGCACGGCCCTGGTTCGCTCACGCCAGTTCGCCGAGTTCCGCCCGTTCTGGCTGGAGGAGCCGCTGCACCCCGAGGACGTCGCCGGCTACGGCAAGCTTTCGGCGGTGAGCGAGATCCCCATCGCCGGCGGTGAGTCCGAGTCTCGCCTGCTCGATTTTGAGGAGCTGATCCTCGTGGGCGGCCTGGACTGGGTGCAGGCCGATCCCGGTCGCTGCGGCATCAGCACCATGGTCGAGATCGGGCGCTTGGCCGCCCGTCACCAGCGCGGCTTTGTGAACCACACCTTCAAGACCGGGGTGTCGATCGCAGCCTCGTTGCACGTGCTGGCCGCCGTGCCGAACACCCAGGTGCTCGAATACGCCATGACCGAGTCGCCGATCCGGCACGAGCTGACCTATGAAGACTTCGAGCTCGACGCCGGCTGGGTCGCCCCGTCAGACGCACCCGGCCTCGGCGTGACCATCAACGAGGCGACGCTGGAGCGCTACGGGGTGGCCTAGGAGGGGCTCGCCACGTTGCGGCGATGGGTGACTAAGGTCCAGCCGCCGGCGCAGTGGTTCGGGCGGCTGGCGCTGGTCGGCGTGGTGGCGTTCTGGTGGGCGCTTGTCGTGGCGCCGCGGCTGCTTAGCTTGGCGCGACCCGAGTGGCTCCATCCTTACGACCTCCCCTTGTGGGCGAATCCCGATAGCGAGCTGAGCATCGCGAATTCGGTCTCGGCGGCTGCCCTGGCGACGACGGCGCTGCTGGCACTCGGAAATACCGCCACCAGCCATCGTCGCCGAGTTGGCTGGATTGCACTTCTCGGCTGGACGGTGCTCGGCTTGATGACCGCCGCTCTCGCCGTGGAAGAAATCGTTGATCTCAAGCTGTGGTTGGTCCCCATTGCCGACGACTTGGGCTATCCGTCGCTCTGGCCTTTGGTTCTCACCCCTGTGGTCGTCCCGTTCCTCGTGGTCATGGGGGTCTTTGTCCGCAGGAGCCTGCGCGCACGGGCCGTCCGCGTGCCGATCGTGCTGGGACTCTGCGCCTGGTTGTTCGGGCTATCGCACGAAATGGGGCACCCCTACTTCCTTGCTGACCGGGCGTCGCAGATTGGGATCCTGCTTGAAGAGACGCTGGAGTTCTGCGGAACGCTGCTCATCGGATATGGCGCGGCCATGGCCTTGCATGGCTCGATGGATCGCGATCGGCCAGTGTTTGGCGGCCGCTGGCGACTACCGCTCGTCGCATCGGCCGTCGCCGTTATAGCTCTCGGTGGACTGGTGGTCCTTCTGGTCTTCCGTGCGCCGGTCATCGACTTGCGCCAAGGACACGCGCTTCACGTCAGTCTTCCGGACCAGTGGTCCCTGGTGCAGGAGATGCGAATGCCCGCAACCCCGATCGGTCAGATTGGAATTCACGTTTCTCTGGGGCGCCCATTTGACGGTCGGTCGCGGTCGGTGGGATGGCGTCTCATCCGGGGATCCGAGTCGGGCGAAGTCCTTCGCGAAGGGCGCATGAAAGCCGTGGCGATCAGTAGCTTGAGTGAGACGATAATTGACATCGTGCCGCCACTCGATGAGCCCGAGGGCGAGCGCGTGTCGTTTCAGATCGTGGCCGACGTTGGACCGCCGGCCACGAACGACCAGTTTTGGCACGGATTGGAGATTCGGGCGGTAAAGGGGGTCGAATTCCCTGGTGGGCGGCTCTGGATCAACGGCGTGCCTTCCTGGTCGGATCAGAGCCTCGAGTTTGTCGCCTACAGTGCGCCCGAGCCGACATGGACCAAGCTGCAGGCCGTTTGGCGCACGTTTACCACCAACTGGAAGTGGGCGGTGTTGGCCGTGAGCTTCTCCGGCGCCCTGACGCTCATCGGGTTCGTGCCGATGGTGCTGGTCGCCGCCGCGCTGCCGACGCGTCGGACCTCGCCGTAACCATCAACGAGGCGACGCTCGAGCGGTCCGAGGTGGCCTAGCCTTCGGCGAGCAGCCCACGCAGATAGGCGATCTCGTGGGCGGCGGTTTCTTCCCAGGGATGGTGGTGGGCGTGCTCGACGCTGATCCAGCCGTCGAAGCCTTCCTCGCGCAGGATGCGCAGGTAACGCGCGAAGTCGAGGTCGCCGGCGTCCAGGAAGGTGAGTTGGCCCCAGGTTGTCTCAGTGGCGCCGATCCAGTTGTGGGCCTGGACCTGGTCCACGTAGCGCCCCAGTTGCCGCGCGCTGTCCTCGGGCGTCTCGCCGACGAGCGGGGTCTGGATCGCCATGCGCAGGTTGGGGCGGTCCACCAGATCCAGCAGCCGGATCGTGGTTGGACTCGTATCCGAGAGACACGGCCCGCTGTGGATCACCTGGTGCGTTTCCAGCAGCAGCTTCACGCCTGACGCCGCCGCCATGTCGCAGGCTTCCCGGAGCCCCTTGACGCAGCGCGCCCACATGGCGTGGTCGGCCTCGGCGCTGGGCGTGACGCCGGTGTAGGCGCGCACGTAAGGAGCGCCCAGAGTCTCGGCATAGCCGACGAACGTGGCGGCCTCGCGGAGTGAGTCCGCCGCTGTCGCCTCGCTGGTGGTGAAGTCGAAGTAGGGGCACAGCTGCACGATCTGCAATTTCCGCGCGGCGCAGGCGTCGCGCACCCAGGCCAGATCAGCCGTGTCGAGGTATTGCTTCCAGAGATCGATGCCGTCGTAGCCAAGACCGCCGGCGACCTCGATGCAGCGCTCGGCCACGTCCTGGGTCCAGCCGAATCCCATCATCGCCAGGGAGATTTGCATGCGGTCGCCTCACGTGCACGCGGTCGGGCGAAGTCTAGGAGATTCGCGCCTTTCCGCGTCGCGCTATTGTCGGGTCGGCAGCTGACCGAGGAGAACCCTCGTGGAGTATCGACGGCTGGGCAAGACCGGACTCGAAGTATCCGTCGTTGGCATGGGCTGCTGGGGTCTCAGCGGCGGGTTGGGACACGTGTCGCAGGCGCAGGCCAACGCGACGGTGCACGCGGCCATCGACGCCGGCGTGACGCTGTTCGACACCGCCGACGCCTACGGACCGCGCCTGAGCGAGGTGATGCTGGGCAAGGCGTTGCGCGGCGTGCGTGACCAAGTGCTGATCGCGACCAAGGTGGGCCAGATCGGCTGGAACACCGGGCATTTGCTCAGCTACGAGTCGGTGGAGCACGTCCACAACTGCTGCGACGCGAGCCTCTACCGCCTGGGCACCGACGTCATCGACATCTACCAGTGCCACCAGCCCAACCCGGCCCATCCCGAGGTGCTGGTGGAAGCCTTCGAGCAACTGATCCAGGCCGGCAAGATCCGGTCCTACGGCGTCTCGACGGACGATCCGGCGGTGCTCCAGGCCTTCGACGAACGCGGTGGCAACGGCGTCTGCCAGCTCGGCTACAGCGCCCTCAACCGCGCCGCGGAGCGCGAGCTATTGCCGCTGTGCGCCGACCGGGACATCGGGACGCTGGTGCGCGTGCCCTTGGAGCGCGGCATCCTCACCGGCAAGTTCGACCGCGACACCGTGTTCGACGACATGAATCGCTCGGCCTGGAACGAGGCCGCGCGCGACGAGTTCCTCGCGCAACTGGACGCCGCGGATCGAATACGCCCGCTGACGAACGCGCGGCGCAGTATGACGCAGGTGTCGCTGGCCTACCTGCTGGCGCACCCGGCGGTGGCCTCGGTGATCCCCGGCATGAAGACGCCCGACCAAGCACGCGGCAACGCCGCCGCGGCGAACGTGGCGCTGACGGAAGACGAGCTTGAGGTGATTCGGGGAATCCCGGAGTCGGCATCCGTGCCGCTGGGCGCATCTGGAAAGCCAATCGACAGGTCGCCGACGTAGCCCAGGAAAGCCTGCGAATAGGGAGAACCCTTGGCCCCAGCGCGCCCCAATCCGTTCGCCCTGAGCTTGTCGAAGGGTTCATGGAACGGATAGGGGCGCTGGCTACGAAGTAGCAGGAGCTCCCAATAGACAGCGCAGACAGCGTTTAGGGTCAGCCGCACTCGACGCGCAGCATCGCGGCGGCGTCGCGCACCGTACACGCCGCCACCGGCTCCGGCTTGGAGCGGGCGTGCGCCAGCAGCGCCGGCAGGGCGCGGTTCGCCGGATCGTGTAGGTAGTGCGTGTAGGGATGCCAGGTCGGCACCCACAGCAGGCCGTGGTCGTAGGCGTGATCCAGCGCTTCGAGGTTGTACGCGATCCAGTCGTCCAGGGCCGCGGCGTCGGTCCAGGGACAGATCCATCCATCCGGCACGGGCTGGTGGCCCTCGGAAAGGCGCCACGCCTCCATCGCGTCGTTGTCGCGATTGCGCTCGAAGTCGAAGAACAGCCGGTCCATCCACCCCTGGATGGGAATCTCGATCAGGCCGGTGGGATAGACGTAGGGCTGGAGCCGCGAGGGTGCCGCCACGTCATGCTCCCAGCCGTACTTGCCCATGGTCGATTCCATGTGGCTGCTGACCCAGCGAAAGCCGCTGTCGAGGATGGTCTGCTGGTTGGCAAGCATCCGGTCCAGCCCGCCCGGCAGCCCGCCAGGCCCGCGAATCACGGTGGACTGAATGCCAAGCCTGGTTTCCAGCTCGCGGTTCGCGGTCGTTAGCTCCCAGCCAAGCTGCGCCGGGTCCGGATGCGAGAGCAGCATGTGGCTATAGGTGTGGTTGTCGATCACGTGGCCGCGGCGCAGGATCTCTCGCAGGTAGTCGATGTCGGGTTCCTCGAGGCCGTTGGCCACGTAAAAGAAGTGCAACTGCACGCCAAATGACTCGGCCGTGGTGCAGAGCCGCAGGGTGTAGTCACGCAGCGGCGGCATGATTCGTCCGTGATTGACCAGCACCGGGGAATACCCGGCGCACATTTCGAGGTCGTAGCTCAGCGCCACCGCGCAGCGCACGCCCTCCGGCAGCTCCACCCGAACCCGCATCGCAGCCTCCGCTATCTCAGCGCTTGTGGAAGGTACCCGGTTGGCCGATTCGCTGCTTGCGGCGCGTACTATGAACCGCTTCCCGCTCCCGAGGATCGAACATGGCCGTCACGCATAGATTCCAGGACATGACCTGGCCCGAGGTCAACGAAGCCGTCACCCGCGGCGTCATCCCGCTGCTGCCGGTTGGCACCGTCGAACAGCATGGACATCACCTCCCCGTCAAGATCGACAACTGGACCTCCACCGAGATCTGCGAAGAGGCGGCCAAGAGGTCGAATGGCCGCATCATGGTCATGCCGTCGGTGAGCTACGGCTACACCTCCCACGTCGTGGACTTTCCCGGCACGGTGACCATCCACCACGAGACGTTCATCCGCTACGTGGTGGACATCCTGAAGAGCCTGGCCTACCAAGGCTTCAAGAAGATCATCATGGTCAACGGCCATGGGTCCAACATCAACCCGCTGGAGCTTGCCGCGCGGCGGGCGATGCTCGAGAGCGACGCCTGGGTGGGCATCGGCGGGTGGTGGCACTTCATGGCCGCCGATCCAGACTTCATGTCGACCTGGCGCGAATCCGAATTCCCCGGCGGCTGCGCCCACGCCGGAGAGGCCGAGACGTCGCTGGCGCTCTACTTCGATCCAGACATGGTGTACATGGACCGCGCCAAGGATCAGATCACGGAGACCAACCAGCGCAAGTCCAAATACCACTGGGTGGACCTGTGGGCCACCGGCCCGGTGCGGATGGATGGCTGGACCAGCACCTACACGACCGACGGCACGCAGGGCACGCCCAGCCTCGCGACCGCCGACAAGGGCCGGCGGATCTTCGAGGAATCGGTCAACAACATCGTCGAATACGCCGAGGAGTTCGCCGCGCGCGAAATGTGCCCACGCGTCGACCACCACGTCACACCGCCGACCTTCAGCCCGCCCGGATAGGCGGCGGGCGCCGCCTGTCCGTCATTCCGGCGAAGTGCCTGCCCCGTACTCGATACGGGGCCGGAATCCAGGATTCCGCAGAACCTGGTCGCCACATGAGACACCTGGAGATATTGGTGTAGGGGCGGGTCTCAGACCCGCCCTCACCGGGTTTCGCGAACCTCTGCCTCGGCGATTGGCAGGGTCCGCGGTCAGACCCGTGGCCTCCTAGATCTCGTAGCCCTCCGCCACGGTGGTCCGGATGTACCGAACCGAGTAGTGCGTGTCGTCGGGCCAGGAGTCGGACGCCCATGCCGGAATGGCGCCGAGACCGGCGACGCGCACCGTCTTGGCCGGCGGAATCTCGATCACCGCGCAGCTCATGCCGGCGATCGGCAGCGCCTCCGAGCGACCGCCCTGCTCCAGCATGTCGGCGCGCAGGTGCATGCCCCACAGGTTGTCGATGCGATAGCGCACCGGCAGCGCGTGCTCGACTTCGCCATCGTGCCGGAAGCCGGGGATCGGGTCGGCCTCGAGCAGAATCGATCCCGGCGGCGTGCAGGCGCTGCCCATCACGGCCACCCGTACCATCGGCTCGTCCTCGTGGATCACGATCCAGTCGGAGGGCGTCTGGGTCGACGCCGTGGAGCCGTCGGTCGTCTTGATCGGGAACAGCTCCATGCCGTGGCGCTCGCCGCCGATCCACACGCGGTCGACGTCGACGTTGGGGTAGTTGAAGGGAAACTCGTACTCATAGGTCCTGAGCGTGAGCTCGCGCTTCTCGCGCACGGGGTCGTTGGGATATCCGGGAATCCGTCGGTCGGCCGAGACTTGCGCCATCTGATGCTCCATCGAGGTGCGGGTCTGTTGCCGACCGGAGCATAGAAAGCGCTGGGCGGCCGTGGCAACGGCGGTGAGGCGCCCCGTTCGTGGTGAGCCAGTCGAACCATGAACGGGGCGCTTCGACCTGCTTGGCCCCCGACTACCGCTGCGTCTCGGCCAGCAGCGAACGCAGCAGCGTGCGCTTCGCCTCCACGAACGGCGGCGAAGTGGTCATCTCGCGTTCGCGCGGCCGCGGCAGGTCGATCGCCACCTCGAGCTTCATCGTGCCGGGGCGGCGGCTCATCACGTAGACGCGGTCGGACAGAAAGATCGCTTCCTCCACGTCGTGGGTGACGAACAGGACCGTCTTGGCCAGCTCGGTCCAGATGCCCAGCAGCCACTCCTGCATCTCGCCGCGCGTCAGGGCGTCCAGCGCGCCGAACGGCTCGTCGAGCAGCAGGGTGTCGCGATCGAGCAGGATCGTGCGCAGCATCGCGGCGCGCTGGCGCATGCCGCCGGAGAGCATATGGGGGTAGGCGTCGGCGAAGCCCTCCAGGCCGAATCGACCCAGCTGCGCCAGCGCCCGCGCCTCGCGGTCGGGTTCGCCACGCAGCTCCGGTCCGAGCACGGCGTTTTGCAGCGTGGTGCGCCAGGGCAGCAGCAGGTCGCGCTGCGGCATGTGCGCCACCAGGCCGGTGCGGCCGATCGCCGACCGCCCGTCGACGGCGATCTCACCGGCGCTGGGCCGATCAATCCCGGCGATCAGGTTGAGCATGGTGCTCTTGCCGCAGCCGCTCGGTCCGATCACCGACACGAACTCGCCCCGCGCGACGGTCAGGTTCACGTCATGCAACGCCTCGACGCGCAAGCCGCGCTCGGTATACGTCGCCTGAACGCCGCGCAGCGCCACGGCTGCGGTTGCCGCGGCGCTGCCGGACGGCGCGCTCACGTAACTCCCCGATTACCGCCGCGCCAACCTTCGTCATTCCGGCCGCCCAATCCGTCATTCCCGCGAAGGCGGGAATCCACCACGCCGTCATCGCCATGCCTGCGGGCAAGCACCCTCGCGCCGCTCACTCCGTCATTCCCGCGAAGAGCCTGCCCCGTACTTGATACGGGGCGGGAATCCAGGCCACACCCACCCCGAAACCTCGCAGGATTCCTCCCGGACTTGCCGAGCCTGACCGGGACGATCAAGCGCCGCCTCAGGCGTTCTCGATGAACGAGTTATCGAATGCGTTGGCGGGATTGATCGTGCGCGCGAGCAGGTCGTAGTTCACCAGCCAGTTGGCGTAGCCCTGCCAGGTCTCGCGCGTCTGCCAGCCCCACTGATCCACGTCTTCCGCGTAACGGGGGCTCAGCCAATCCTGGCTGGCGCGCACGAGGTCGGCGTCGATCCCGTCCACGGCCTTGATCAGCGTGTCCGCGCCGCGCGACGGTTCGTCGATGGCCAGCTCGTAGCCGCGGGCCGTGGCGCGCACGAAGCGCTGCACGACGTCCGGATTCTCGGCAATCATCGCCTCGCTGGTCGCCAGCACCGGCGTGTAGTAGTCCGGGATGCAGTCGAGGTCGGTCAGCCGGATGTAGTCGAGCTCGAATCCCTGCAGCTGGGCGCGGATGCCGTCCCAGGCCTCGAAGATCCACACGAAGTCCACGTCGCCGCGCTCCCAGGCGACGAAGTAGTCAACCGCCCCAATATCGACGAACTCGATCTGGTTGAAATCGCCGCCGTCGCACTGCATCAGCGCCGTCAGCACCTGACGCTCGGGACCCCAGCCGAACGCGCCGTACTTTTTACCGGCGAAGTCGCGTGGGCGGCGAATCCTGCGGTCCGCCGGCGAGGCGAAGCCCGACGTGTTGTGCTGGATGATGGCCGCCACCGACACCAGCGGCACGTCCTCCGAGCGCGCCAGCGTCACCTCTTCCTGGAAGCTGATGCCGAACTCGGCGGCCCCGCCCGCGACGGCCTGCGCCACGCCCGACACGCCGGGCTCGACGATCGAGACTTCCAGGTTCTCGTCGTCATAGAACCCGAAGTCGCGGGCGACGTAGATCCCCGTGTGATTGGTGTTGGGGACCCAGTCCAGCATCAAC
>DAOUKN010000006.1:0-6348 GCA_034421255.1 Chloroflexota bacterium
GGATCATCGCGGACTTGCTGGCGATGGGGCGTCGCGGCGAAGGGGCGTTCGAGCCGGTGGACCTGAATCCGTTCTTGGCCAAGCAGGCCGGCCTGGGCTATCAGGCCGCGCAGGCTCAGAGCCCAGGCTTCACGGCCGAGATCCGTCAGGAGTTGGACCCGGACGTGGGCCGGATCGTCGCGGTGCCCGAGGACCTGGCGCGGGTCTTCACCAACCTAGTCACCAACGCCTGTCACGCCATGGCGGAGCGGGCGCGGGATGCAAGCGTCGGCTACGCGCCCGAGTTGCGGATCGGGAGCCGACGAACCGACGACGGCGCGGCCATCACCGTCCGCGACAACGGCGTGGGCATGACGCCCGAGGTCATGGCCAAGATCTACAGCCCCTTCTTTACCACCAAGGAGAGCAGCCGGAGCACCGGGCTGGGATTGACGCTATCCCACGAAATCGTCCGGGAGCACGGCGGCCAGATCGTCCCTGAGTCCCGGCCCGGCGAGTACACCGTGATGACGGTTCAGTTGCTCCGGGATCCCGGGGCTTCGGGACATTCGATCGAGGCGCGATCCGCTGGTTGAGGCAGGAGTTGGGCAAGTCGGTGGGTCACGGCCGTTACGGAAGAGTCCGGGGAGCGGAACCGTAGGCTTCAAGAGTTGCCGGAGATCCGTGCTCTCGGGCTAGGCTGTTCACATGGCCAATCTGGAAGTCCGAAACATCCCGGACGTTCTGCTCGAACGACTTCGGCGCCACGCTCGCGAGCACAACCGCACGATGCGCGCCGTGGTCATCGGCGCATTGGAGCGTGAATTGGCTCGCCCCGATTGGCCCAGGCGGCTGGCCGAGCGCCCATTGACCGATCTCGGTGTCGACGCGGCGGTGTTGCTGGCCGAGGAACGAGCGTCTCGCAACGCGGAATCTAAGTGACGAAGTGGGTAACCGATCCGCCCGTGGCGGCGGAGTACCTGCTTCAGGCGCCAGCCTCCTGACAGGGCAACGGATTTGCACGACGCACGCTCGATTGCGTGAGCACGGGCGCACTGCTGAGACTGATAGGTTGAGCCTCAACGTAGGGCGAGGACTCGAGCGTCCGCCGGTCCTGATGCGGAGACCTATATTTCGTGTGCGCCCGGTCTGAAGTCTTTCGCGAACTCGCGGCCAGGATCCACTCGCTCAACCTCAGGCATCCAACTCGGGTCGCCATCGACGGAATTGATGGCGCCGGCAAGACGTCGTTGGCGGATGAGCTGGTCGAACCGCTCACGTCGCTTGGCCGTCCGGTGATCCGCGCCTCAATCGACCGTTTTCACCGCAACCGGGCTGAGCGTTATCGACGAGGCGAAGATTCGGCGGAGGGCTATTACCGTGACTCGTTTGACTATGCCGCTTTAGCAACGGCCTTGCTCGGGCCGCTTGGCCCTGGCGGGAGCCGCCGATACCGCACGGCGGTCTTTGACTACCGCAATGACAGGGCGATTGCGCAGGAACTCCGAACTGCCGATCGAAGCGCCATTCTGCTTTTCGATGGCGTCTTTCTTCTTCGTCCCGAGATCGCGCACTCGTGGGATTTCACTATCTTCCTGAAGACCTCATTTGCCGTCGCGCTCGAACGAGTGGTGTCTCGCGACGCATCAAGGTTTAGCTCCAGCAGCGCCGCCCGGGATCGGCATTTAACCCGTTATCAACCGGGGCAGCGCCTCTACTTCGCCGAGGCTCATCCCGAGGATTGCGCCGATGTCGTGGTAGTCAACGACGAATTTGCCAAACCCACGATCGCTTCGCCGACCTGAGCGTTGGCGGCCCGTTGGCCGCGCCTTCCGCCATTCGTGGATCGTGTAGGGCGCCCTCGGGATGCCGCACCGGGCAGCCATAAGGAACTGCCCCTACGGCGCCTCCTCGCTGGCGAGCGGCAGGGCCTCGTTCATCGAACCCGAGCGGAAGCCTTCCAGGTCCAGCGTGACGAAGGCGAAGCCGAGCGCCTTGATGCCGTCCACGATGCGCCGGCGGCGCTCGGGATCGTTGACCAGGCGTGGCAGCGCCTCGGCGGGGACCTCGATGCGGGCGATGGTGTCGTGGTGGCGCACGCGCAGCTCGTGCAGGTCCTCGGCACGCAACAGCGCCTCGGCGCGCTCGACCTGACTCAGGCGCTCCACGGTCACCTCCGTTCCATAGGCCACGCGCGAGGCGAGACAGGCCTGGGCCGGCTTGTTCCAGGTGGGCAGGTCGAAGCGGCGGGCCAGCGCGCGCACGTCGGCCTTGCGCAGCCCGGCTTCCACCATCGGCGCGCGCGCGCCGCGCTGCCGGCTGGCGGCCATGCCCGGACGGAAATCGCCCAGGTCGTCCACCACCGGTCCGTAGACCATGTAGGGAATCCCGTGCCCGTCGGCGTAGCGCTGCAGGCGGTCGAACAGCTCCGCTTTGCAGTGGAAACAGCGCATGCGGTCGTTGCGGCGATAGTCGGCGTTTTCGAGCTCGTGGGTCAGGATCATCTCGTGGCGAATGCCGATCTCCGCCGCCACTCGGGCCGCCTCGACGCGCTCGGATTCGGCCAGGCTGGCCGAGAGCGCGGTCACGGCCACGGCCTCGTCGCCGAGAACGTCGTGCGCCACCTTGGCCAGCAGGCTGCTGTCGACGCCGCCGGAATAGGCCACCACCACCCGCGCCAGGCGCCGCAGGTTCTCTCGCAGCGCCTCGAGCTTGTCGTCGAGCGGGGCGTCGACGGCCATGGTCGGCGCGTAGCCCTGCGCCGGCGCGGCGGTGCTAATCGGAGTCCTCGTCCGGGACGATCACCAGCGACTCCTCGTTGATATCCCCTCCGGTAAGCCAGAACGACCGCGCCACCGGGGCGCTCGGGTCCGCCAGCGAGACGATGACGAAGCGCGAGACCTCGCTGTAGCCCGACTCCAGGGCGTGGCGGAGATCGGTGGCGGAGGGAAACGCCTCGCTCGCGGGGTGGGAGTGATAGAAGCCGAGCACGTCCCACTCGTGCACGTCCTCGATCTCGCGCGTGACGCGGTAGTGATCCTCGGGATGGATCGTGTAGTGCACCCGGCTCTGGTCGATGTTGCGGGTGCGGTAGGTCGCCAGCGCCCGATCGCCCGTGCCGCCGATGATGCCGCAGCACTCCAGGGGCGCTTCGTCGCGGGCGTGCGCCACCATGTCGTCCAGCTGGCGGCGGGTGACTTCCAAGGGCATGGCTAGATGCTGTAGGCGGGCCGCTCGCGGGCTTCCTGCATGTCGACGGCCAGCTCGGCCAGGCTGACCTCCTCGAGCGAGGTCAGGATGGCCTCGCGGACGCGCCCCCAGACGGGCCGTTGCGAGCACGTGTCCGTCAAGTCGCAGGCCGAGGCGTCCTCCAGGCAATCGAGGATCGGCAGCGGGCCTTCGAGCACGGTGACGACGTCGCTCATGGTGATGGCGTCAGGTCCGCGCGCCAACTCGTGACCGCCCTGCGGACCGCGCGTGCTGCGCACCAGCCCCGCCTTGCGGAGCGCGCTAAACACCTGGTCCAGGTACACGGGCGGGATGGACATGCGCCGCGCCACGTCCGCGCTTTGGATCGGTCCCTGCCCGTGATGCATCGCCAGGTCCGTGAGGGCGCGGACCCCGTAGTCGCTTCGCATGGACAGGCGCATGAATCAGGTCGCCGCGGGAGGGGGTGCCTCAGTGTGGCACGCCCCCAGAATCCGCCACAACGGGCGCGAGATCCAAGTGCGGCAATGGGATGGGGCGCAGCGGCGCGCTACTGCCCGCCGGCTATCGCCTGCGTTGGACGAATCGCAGCGACCGTTTGGGCGAGCCGGCGGATCGGGGAAGACGTAGCGCTCGAACCGGATGCCCCACCGCGTAGCGTCCGCCGGCGGCAGGGTCCACGGCCGGTGAGGCGGGGCCCACGCCGCTGATGTCGACGGTGTCGGTGCTGAAGGCCGGGAACGGCGCGCCGCCGATCGCGGCCGTGGGCGCCAGGGACAGCGGCTCCGCCAGGGACGCCGGCGACGCGCGGTCCAGCTCATCGCGGACCAGCGGTCACGGGATCGTCACAATTGCCACGAGCGCTGTATCCAAATACACGGCCCGCTGGAGTCGCGACAGCGCAGCGCAACGGTATCCCCCAGAATTGGTGAAACAGGCCTCATGACAGTGTTGCGATGTGAGATTTTGCGAGCTACGGTGCCGATAGGTGGCCAATGACGACCACCTGGAGGAAGGAGGCGTCCGATGCCTCGATTCAGCACCTCTAGACGCACGGTGCTCCTCTTGGACTGTTTGAGCGCGAGGCGCTGACCCTCGCGGGTTCCCACCTACGGAACGTGGATCTTGGCGTCGTCAACCTGGACGCCTGAGGTCATCAAACAGGTAACGAGACTTGAAACGACCCGCGCTGGCGACCATCGCCCCCGGACTTTCCGCCGTGGCGCTGATCGTGATCGCCTCGACATTGGTGTGGGCCGTCGCGTGGCTGGATATCGACCGAAAATCTTCGTACGGCGCGGTCGCCGCAGCTGGCACGGTCCGGCCTACGGCCAAAGGGGGCTTGACCATGACGAGCGAGGTCCGTGAAATTCCGCTCGGACAGGCCATGGCCGCCAGGGATGAGGCGGACGCCTCACCCATCGAACCCTTCCCAGCGCCAGACATCGTGATTGAAGGCCAAGGCACGACACCGGCCGATCCTCTTGACCTCGGTGACGGCCTATGGATCGCACACATCAAGTACTTGGCCTACGAGCCACCGACGTTGGGCACGATTCCCCACGTGTCCATCAACTCCAGATTCGGGATTGGTGGCATGGCTTGGAGCGGAAGGTCCTGGGCGGCACTGTTTGTGAGCGACTGGCAGCACCCCGAAGTGGCCACGTTCACGCGGGGCGAAGTGATCGTGCGGGTCTCCGACATCCCGGAGGACGTGCAGTGGGTCATCCGCTTCAGGCCGCTGGGCGACCTGAAGCGGCCATGAGTACCAGTCAAGAAAGGAGACCCCATGTCAGTTCTCGTGCCCACACCCCAAAACCTGCTGCTGTTCGGCAGCATCCAGATCGCCGTGCTCGCCGTGTTCTACCTGTATCGGCGGTGGCGGGCGGTACGGCAGCCGGACGAGAGGAGCGAATGAGATGGCCGCCTTGGGACCGATCGAATTCCTGATCATCGCCTTTTTGGTGCTGCTTGTCGGCGCTTTTCTCTGGCGAGCCTTCCGGCGGTAGATGCTGGCCCCGGCTGATCGACTGCTGCCGCTCGCGGCGCTGGTGCTCACGCTGGCGGCGTGTGGTGCCAACGCCGTGCCCGTTGCCCAGGCGCCCGCGCTCATCGTGCCCGAGGGGACCACCGCGCGCCTGGGGGATGTGGTCCCTGACGCCGTGCTCGCCTACTACTGGGAATCCATGCCGTCAGCGGAGCGAGCGCGCCTGGCGGTCGCGTCGCTCGATGCGCTGCATGACCATCAACTGACGGGACCGGCCGTGGTGCCGTACTTCACGACTGGCTCGCCCGCCGAGAGCTCCGAGGCCGTGCGGATCTTCAGGGATCCCGGTGAGATCGAGCGGCGGTTGGCCGATGCCCGCTCGGCATACCCGCTGGACGACATGCGTCGGCGGGGCATCGAGGCCATAGTCGAAGCGCGAGTGCCCGCCCTGCACGTTCCGTCGGGCACGACCGTGCGCCAGGGCGATGTATTTCGCAACGAACTCATCGTCGACACCTGGGACAGCTTCTCGCCGGCAGCACGGGAGAGCATGCGGCAGCGCAAGGGGTGGGAGTCGATTGACGACTTCCGCGACATTCGCGCCACGGGACCGAATCTGTGGCCGGCCGTCGCGGGAGAAATACCCATCACGTCTCCGGATGCCGACCCGTGCGGAAACGTCGTGGTCAGCGAGGTTGTGGTTGAGGTTCCGGTCAGCGCCGACGGCGCGATCCCCCCGTCCCCGCCGTCACCCGACACCACCGAGCCGGAGGTCGGCGAGGGCTGGGTGAGCGTGCCCGTCGAGACGGTGGAGCCCTGCGAGGTTCCCCCGAACGCCATCACCCGCATCGTGTACCCCGATGACTAACCGAAGGAGACTCTCATGCGTCTACCGAAACCCACGCTGACCGCCGCCGCCCTGGCGGTTGGCGCCCTCGCCCTAGTGGTGATCGCTGCAGCGAAGGTGTATGACTCCGTCGGCTTCGAGTTGCAGCGGCGTGACCTCGCCCGATTGCGGAGCATGGCAGAGCCGATGGGGCCTTCCAATGACATGCTCGAATTCGAGTCGATCGTGCTTGATGTCAGCCAGCACGTTACGGGCGAGCCCGGCGAGGAAGTGACCGTCGAGCTGAGTCCCGGCGTGTGGGAAGTGCTCGGCGGCGGCACTGACGATC
>DAOUKN010000007.1:0-2582 GCA_034421255.1 Chloroflexota bacterium
TGCGCACGTGCCGCACGGCGCCTGCTGCAAAGATTCGTCATTCCGGCGAACGCCGGAATCCAGTCCGGGTTGCGCCGGGTCCTCAGACTGGTGGTCGACCCCATCGGACCCCACCGCGCCGATACTCTGCCTTCCGGGCCCCGAGCAGGAATCCCGGTGCGGGGCGCCTGGGAGTCCGCCTGCGGCTGGGAGGCGCGCTGGAACTCCTGGCTGGCCAATCCCTCCGGCCCCATGTGGCGCGGCGACGGGGAGCAGCCCCACCGCCCGCGGGCATAGGAAGCCTCTGAACAAAGCGGGCGAATGGCATCAATGCGCCCCCTTCCGTTCGCCCCCGTATCAAGTACGGGGCAGGCTCTGAGCTTGTCGAAGGGGTTGCCGAACGGATTGAGGCGCCGTGTAGGGACTGAATCCGAGCTTTCCCGGCCGACCGTCAGGCGATGTCCAGCCCAAGGGACGCGGCGCTGTCCACCAGGTCCTGCCACACGTCGTTGTGCAGTGGAACGCCATCGCGCTCGCGCTGCACGCGTGTGCGCGCTTCGAGGTCGCCGGGCGCCAGCACTTCGCTGAATCCCGGCGCGGGCTCCGCCGCGTGGACCTGGTCCACCAGCCGCCTCGCGCCGCTGAGGTACGCGTCCATGTCGCGGAAGAGATCGGCCCGCGCGAACAGCATCGTCACGCCCTGGTGACGCATGATGTCGCCGCCGCGCACCTCCTCGGCGTAGTCGTCCGATCCGGAGAAGGTGCGCCCGAGAAACTCGGCGGCCATCATCAGCGCGTAGCCCTTGTGCGCCCCGAACGGCACGTGGGCCCCGCCCTCGAAGAAATCCTGCGGATTTGTCGTCGGGTTGCCGGCCGCATCCACGATGCTGCCCGGCGGCAGCGTCTCGCCGCGCTGGTGGGCGTTGACCACCTTCACCCCCGAGAGCGCCGTGGTGGCGAAGTCGAACATCATCGGCGGCGCGCCGGCGACGGGAAAGCCCATGGCGATCGGGTTGGTGTGCAGCACGCGCGTGCGGCTGCCGAAAGGCACCGTCTGCGGGTCGACGGCGCCGAAGCCGCCGGCGCACACCAGCGAAACCAGGCCCTCCGCCGCCGCCATCTCCACGTAGTGCCCCAAGCGTCCGATGTGATGCGATTGCACGATCGAAACCAGCGCCAGCCCGGATGCCGCCGCCTTGCCGATGCCGAGCTCGGCCCCGTGCTTGGCCGCCACCTGCCCAAACGTCCAGTTGCCGGTGACTAGCGCCCCGGCGTCGAGGTCCTTCAGGGTTTCCGGGCGCGCCCGCGGCAGTAGCTGATCGGCCCGGATCGCGTCGACGTACCCCGAAAGCTGCGTGACGCCGTGCGTCACGACGCCGCTCATGTCAGCGATGACCAGGTGGTTGGCCACGTCGACCGCATTTTCCTGAGACGCTCCGGCCGCGCCCAGGATGTCGAGCACGATCCGCCGCAGCTCTCCCGATCGTTTCGTGACCATGCCCTCGCCTCCGCTCAGCGCCCGCTACGTCGGCCCGCTACCGATGGTGCGCGATGCCATCCCCGGCCGCCACTCTACGGTCGACGCCTGCCATGTGGAGCTTCTGAAATGTTCGCGGGGGCTAGTTCTCGAAGAGCACGACGTCGACCTCTTCGATCCGCTCGTCGCTCGTGTAGCGCCAGACGCCGATGTAGCCCCGGCGCAGGTCGCCGTTCTCGTCCCAATCAAGCCTTCCCGAGGCGCCGTCGTAGTCGATCTCGCCGCCGGCGCCGAGAATCTCGAGCGCCCGCGCGATGCCTTCCGGGCCTGCGTACACGACCTCGCCCGGTCCACCACCCACGGCGCGCAGCTGGTCGCGGATCGCAGCGCCGTCGGTGCTCCCGGCAGCCTCGGCCGCCAGCGCCAGGGCGACCGTGGCGTCGTAGGCCTCGCGGGCATACGAGCCCGCCGGCGGCTCGCCGTAGGCATCCACATAGGCGGTCTCCCACCGAGCAGCGGACTCGCTGGCCGGCGGGGCGGCTGGCCCGGTGCCGTACATGCCGCCCAGCGCGGCGCCGCCGATTGCTTGGACCAGGGCCGGGCTCTTGACGCCGTCGCTGAAGACGAACTGGTCATATATCCCGAGGTCGAGCGCCTCCCGCAGGATGACCTCGGTCTCCGTCGAGAATGTGATCAGGATCAGGGCCTGCGCGCCGCCGGCGGCAGATTGCCGCAGGGCGTCGGCAAACTCGGTTTGTCCCGGTTCGACCGCGACGGCGCTGACGGCGCCCTCCCAGGCATCTTGAAATGCCTGGACCAATCCCTGCCCCCATGCGTCGTTGCGGTAGATCGCGCCCACGTTGTCGAAGCCCCGATCCCGGGCGACTCGCGCCAGCACCGGTCCCTGCGCCACGTCGGAAAGGGCGACCCGGAAAAAGAAGTCGTCGTCGGCGACGTCGGTCAGCCGCGGCGAGGTGGACGAGGGGCTGACGACGGGAATCCGGGCCGGTCCGGCCACGCGCTCGACCACGGCCAGCGAGTTGGCGCTGGTGCTGGGACCGACGAGCGCGTGCACGCCTTCATCCTCGATCAGACGCCGCGCCTCACTAACTGCCGTGTCCGGGTC
>DAOUKN010000008.1:0-6325 GCA_034421255.1 Chloroflexota bacterium
CGTAACCCTTCGTCATTCCCGCGGAGCCTGTCCCCGCGAAGGCGGGGAGCGGGAATCTACCCTTCATTGGACCTGGGGGCGGATAGGATGCGCCCGGTCATCCCCAAGCCCGGCTGGATTCTGCAAACGTCTCCGAAGGTGGAAATCCATACCCGCAACCCACCCGACAATTCGAGGGTGCCCGCTGGTGCTGGGTCACCTTGCCGCGCTCAGATGTGAAAGGCGCCCACTGCCGCGACCGGCCTGCACGCCACGGGTTCGTCGAGCTTTGCGATGCCGCCGGCCCCCTACTATGTCGCGGATGCCAAGCGCAGGCCCTTCGACGGCGCCCGCCCAGCCGTACGCGGAGAACGTGGCGTTGAGTTCAATTCAATAGGATGCAGCCTCTCAAGCTCCCGGGGAATCTGCCCATGGCTCGTGGGAATTCCGGGTCGAGAGTCGCCCGGCACGCCATCAGATGATTGAATCGCTCCGTGCGCCGCTTGCCGCCGCCGGCAACTCCATGAGTGCCGTGCGTCGGCTAGCCCGAGCACCGCGCAGAGGCCGGGTCCTCGTTGCGCTCATGATGACTCCCTGGTTCGGCCTGCTGGGATGGTTGACGAGCGTTGGCTGGTTCATCACCGACGACGCCTTCATCAGCTTTCGCTATGTCCGCAACCTGCTCGACGGGCACGGCCTGGTCTTCAATCCCGGCGAGTACGTGGAGGGGTATACCAACTTCCTCTGGATTCTGGAGCTCGCCGCGATCTGGCGCGTATTGGGGTTCCGGCCGGAGCACGTGGCGAACTGGCTGTCGGTGATCTACACCGTCGGCACGATTGCCGTGATGCTGTGGTGGGTGGCGCGGCTGCCGTTCCTGCGCCATCGAGGCCTGATCGCCTGGATGGCGTTGGGCTTGGTGTGCAGCAGCGCGACGTTCGCCGTCTGGACCTCGGGCGGCGGGCTGGAGACGCGACAGTTCACGTTCTTCACGCTGGTCGCGGTGGCCGTCCTGAGCGTGTTCGGGGCCAATCGCTGGGGGCTGCTGGCGGCCTCGCTGAGCCTGGCCGCCGCCGCGCTGACGCGGCCGGAGGGCCTGCTCGTGGCGGCGTGCTGCGTGGGCTGGTTTGTGGTGCACCGGTGGTTCACGGCGCGGCAGTTGGATTGGCGCGGGACGCTGGCGCTGGCCGGCCCCTTTGCAGTCCTGATTGGCGGCCATTTTCTGGCGCGCTTTCGGTACTACGGCGAATGGCTGCCGAATACCTACTACGCGAAGCACGTGGACTCGTGGTATGAGTCGGGCTATCGCTACTTGTCGGCCGCGGCGATCGAGACCGGGCTGTATCTGCTGATTCCGTTGGCGTACGTGGCGTTGCGCGGTCGCTGGCGAGAGCACCGTGATGGGGTCTATGCCCTTGTGCTGTTGCTCGTCGGTATCCACATGATCTACATGCTTGAAATCGGTGGCGACCACTTCGAATACCGGCCCCTGGACTACTACTGGCCGTTGTTGGCGGTTCCGGCGGCGGAGGGCATTGCGCGACTGGGAGGAGGGCTGGCCAGGTTGGTGAAACGCTGGTCCCAGCGCCTTTGGTGGGCCGGACCACGAATGCTGGCAATCACCGTCTTCGTACCGGTGCTCTTTTACGCCAGCGCGATTCAGGCGGCACTCTTCTTTGAAGGGTCCGCAACGGTCAGACTTGGTCACACTGGATACATCGAGCTCGATGAAGACAACGCCGAATGGCTGTTGGCGGCGCCCGCGATGCCCGCGCTCGTCGCTATTTCCAATGATGTGCGCGGGGTGTCGCTCCGCCATGCGGTCGGCGCAAGTTTCGCGATACATCGCGAGTCCGCCGACCATCAACTGCGAAAGTGGCAGCCCTATGAAAACGCCCAGCGAGGCGTGATTCCTACAGACGCTGTGATGGAATTGCGCACCATAGGCATCACTTCATATTACGCTCCAGACCTGAGGGTGATCGATACACTTGGACTGACGGACGCAACAGTCGCGCGTAATTCTATCGTTCATTCAAATAGCCAGCGGCGAATCGCGCACGATCGCGGCCCCCCCGCTGGCTACCTTCAGCGTAGAGGCGTCAATATTCGACTCAGCAGCGCCACGCCAGACGAATTGAAAGCGCTGTCGAGAGCCAACTATGCCGTGGAGGTCGGACCGGGCATATGGATGCCATTTGATGCGGCCGACCATCAATGGGTCAACGAGAAGTTTGCGGGTTTTGACCTGCGATCAGTGAGTCGTTTTTCGCAGGCTATCCCTGAAGACAACAGTCTGGTTGTCGATGGTAGACGATTCGTAGGCGAGCAGTTTATTGGGCAATTCGAGACTGGTCTCGATGGTTGGAAAAGCGACCAAAAAGCTGTGTCGAACAACAAAGATATCGTATTTTATGGTCTCTCGATGCCAGTATTCGGTCACGTTGGTCCGGGATTCCTAACGACCTACTATCCCGGAAAGTGGGAGCGCACCGGCCGGGCCTATTCTCCGACGTTCACGTCCAGGAAGAATCAATACTTGATGTTTCTGATCGCCGGCGAGCCCCATGAGGATGTTGGCATGCGCTTACTCGCCGATGGGGACGAGGTCGCCATTTGGCGTGGTGACAACTGGCGGGACTTTGACGTGGTGGTGTTTTCGTTACGTGAAGTCGCCGGTAAGGCGTTGCAACTCGAGATCTTCAACAATGAAATTGGGGACCGGCCGCGCCTGATGCTCGATCATGTGATGCTGGTCCGGGAGGAATCTCCGCCGAGCCAATGACGTGCCGCGCACTGGCGTGGTCGACGCCGTGCCCGAGTTGAGTGAGCTGTAGAGACCACACATTTGATCTCCTGGTCCTGCCGGTGTCCATTGACCCCTGCGCGCCGATCATGCTGCCGACCCCACGGCCTGACCCGCCGGCCATTGAGGTGCGGCTGTCCGACCTGCGCGCGTTCAGGCGAAACGAACCCCACGTAGGCTCCAGTGAGATTGCGGGCCTCCAAGACGGTCGCTCGCATCGGGTATCGGGCAGAAGGTGATCCGCCCATCACGCGCCGGAATTCGCCACACGGTCAACGCCCAAGGGAAGCCGGCGGCGACACGTCACGAGAGCGCCGCATCCTGCCACCACGCCTTGCGGTGCGCATAATGGGAACGGTGACAGTGCCTGCCGGTATCAAGTTCCGCACGCTGCCTGGACCGTTAGGCGACGTTCAGCCTTTCGCCGAGCGTCTGGCTCGGGCATGCCGCTCAATCAGCCCGCGGACCCGCTCCCGGCTGCTGGCCGGGTTCCTGGCCGCGAACCTCGCCCTGGTATTGCTGCCGGCGGCCGACGCGAATCACCTGGAGTTGATAGCTCCGGGAACAGAGTGGATCGGGCACCTGTGGTCCGATATCGATGGAACGTGGGCCAATACCTACAGCGTGGTCCTGTGGGGCGCCGTCGCCGTTCTTGGACTGGCCCAACTGCTCCGCCCTGAGCCTCCGAGTCGGCGGCGGTGGGCCCGGGTAATCGGCTGGCTGTGCGTGACGCTGGTGGCTTCGCTCATTGCCATCGAGGACTACGCCGGATGGAAGGTCGATCTCGGCAATGACCTCAAGCAGTGGCTGCCGTATCTCCAGGCGATGCCGCCGGTCAGCAAGTGGGCGGTTGCGATTGCGCCGCTGTTGGCCGGCCCGCTGCTGGTGGCGGGTTGGGTCCTATGGACGGCGCAGCGCGGGCGCCCAGCGCGCCGGCTACTCACCGGACTTGCAGCCGTTCTCCTCATCGCGGCCGTCGTCGCCGACGATGGATTGATCCGTCAGTCACCCCTGGTCCAGTTTGTCCGTCTGACACCTCCTAACTGGGCGCACCTCATCGAGGAAGGGGCGGAAATCATGGCTGGCGCCACCCTGGTGGTGATCCTGATCGAGGTTTTGGTGGCGCGGCACGACCTGGTCCCATCGCCCAGACGCGATGTCGTTTGGCGAAGGCTAGCTGCGGTCGATGTGTTGCTCGTCGGCAGCGCCCTTTTGCTGGCGACATGGCCCGTCATCGAGGAGAGCCGCTCTCACATTTCCCGTCCCTGGTCCTGGACGGGGCCCATCACGCTCGTCGAGCAGCCGTTCCGCGCGAGGCATGATCATCTCCGGCGGATCGACGTGTGGGCATTCGCTGACTCGAGTCCGGCGAGCGCCGAGATCTTCGCCCGACTGACGCCTGAAGGGTCGGACGTCCCAATCCGCGAGAGTCGAACTACCGTCGACGCCCGGCGCCTTGACATCGACACGGCCGCCTTCCGCTTCGCCCCAATCCCCGACAGCCGCGGCAAGGTCTACACGCTTGCGGTCGGCGTCCTGAGCGGCCGATTGCCCTATGTATTCCTTGGTCTCACTGGGAAGGACGTGTACCCCGCCGGGGAAGCTCTGGTTAGCGGCGCACCGACACCGTACGGAGACGATTTAGCCATGCGGATCGTTTCGCACGGACACCTCATCGAGAGTCAGCTTGGGCAAGAGCCGCAGCACTGGTTGTGGCTCACCGAGGTGTTCGTGCACATCTTCTTGTGGGTGCTCGTCGTCGTCGTTGCGTGGGGCGGGCTGTCGACAGGCCCACGGCAGCGGGTATGGCGTGAATTCCTCTGGCCCGCCGCTTTCACCAGCGGCCTTATCACCGTGAGCCTCGCCACTCTGGCGATCTTGGCGGCACTCGCGCCCCCGCAGCTGGCCTGACCGCATAGGCTGGTCAGGGTCGTCGCCCGACGCATCTCCCTTCGAGCCGTCCCTGGCGGTGGCCGAACAGACTCACTCTGGACGGTTGCGGCTGTTTCCTAAACGGACTCCTCCATTCCCGCCGCGAGGAAGGGAGCTTGGAGGCGGTCCGGATGGGCGCTTTCCCGCGGATCGGCGTTCGGGCTACCGCAACACCGACGGCGCCAGGCCGCGGCGACGCAGCCGATAGATTGTGCGGCCCACGTGATCGGCGATATAGAGGTCGCCGTGCGGGCCCACCACCACGTCCGTTGGGCGCGTCAGCGAGCTGACGAACGGACGCACCTGCGCCGTGTAGGAGTCGCCCTGTGGCCGAAGCCGCGCGCGCAGGATGTTGTGCGCAAACGAGCTGCGCGCCCCCGCCGGCCCCCACATGGCGATCAACAGGTTCCCGTCGAATTCGCCCGCCTGAGGCCCGGTGAAGAACGTCAAGCCCGCGGCCGCACCGTGGGCCGGCAGATTTGCCACGGGTCCGCGGGTCCCTGAGTCCGGCGGCGGCGTGCCCCAATAGCGCGCGTGCCCATAGTCCGCGCCCTGGATCACGTGGTTGAGCTCGTCGGGCGGATCGTCGTTGCGCCGCACACTGGTGTCCGGGCCGTTGTCCGTGCAGAACAGCTCCCCGTCCGGGTTGAACGCCAGGCCGAACGGGTTGCGCAATCCGGTGGCGAATTTCTCCAGCCCCGTCCCGTCCAACCGCGACCGCAAGATCGAGGCCGACAGCGGACGCTCGCGGATCTCGCCCGCGTTCGTCGTGCTGCCCAGCGTCATGTACAGCAGCCCGTCCGGGCCGATGGCGATGCCGTTGTTGCGGTGGAACGGCACCCTCGTGTCCAATTCCAGGCCAGTGACGACGTCCGCCGACTCGTCGGCGGCCCCCGAGCCGGACGCGTCTCGCAGCCGAATGATCTTCTCCTCGACGGACACATAGACGTGCTCGCCCTCGAACGCCAGCCCCCGCGGATCCTTGACGCCATCACCGGAGGCAAAGCTGCGGATCACGTCGGCCTGCCCGTTGCCGGTTGAGTCGCGCATCGTCACGATCTGGTCATTCGAGAACGCGACGAAGAGCTGGTTGTCCGGTGCGAAGCGAAGCACTGCCGGGAAACCGAGGCGCCGCGTGCTGGCGAATTCGGAGATCTCGAACCCCGGCGGCGGCACGGGCGGGCCGCTCTGAATCAGTCCCGCGGGCCGCTCGGTCCGCTCCAGGCGCAGCCGCCGCCCCGGCGCGAGTGGGGGCCTGGCGTCGAAGCTCTGCACGAGCGTCCAGCTGAAGTTTCTATAGGCCGAGTCGCGCGTGACGTCCCCCACCAGCGCAAGGCTCGCGGCGCCGGGCGTCTGCGGGTGAACCTCCATCACGCCAGCCTCGAAATACTGCCGCACGAAGTCCGCCGCCAACCCCTCAATGATCGGGGGGCGGCCATCGCCGGTCTCCAGGCGTGCGGCCGTCAGCGGCGCGCCCAGGCTGGGCTCGCCGCCGACGGCATCGTAGAGCTCGAGAAACCCCGTGCGCGTCCCGTCAACCGCCTGATCGGACACCACGTGGCCATAGGGCCCCACCGCACGACCGGCGTGCGGGTTCGTGAGCGCCGA
>DAOUKN010000009.1:0-4706 GCA_034421255.1 Chloroflexota bacterium
GACCTGGGATTGGTGTTCGACCTGGTATTCGACGTGCCGACCGGCAAGGACTTCGCCCACACGCCCAGCGGCGCGTTGGCGGCTGGCCCCGAGCGCAACCCGCCGCACGCCTAGCGCCGCGTAGACTCATCCGCACCGTTGGCCGGGATCGCTCACATGCTGCAGATCGGTCTCATCGGACTGGGCGGCATCGCCGCCGCCCATCTGAAGGCACTCGCCTTACTGGAAGCCGAGGGACTCGCCCGCTGCGTGGCCGGTGCGGAGCCCGTCGCCGAGCGGGGCGAGGAGCGGCGCCAGACCTTCGGCATCCCCAAGGTCTACGCCGGCCACCGCGACCTGTTGGCCGACCCGGACGTCGAGGCCGTGGCCATCCTCTTGCCCCACCACCTCCATGCCGGCGTAACCGTCGAAGCCCTGGACGCCGGGAAGCACGTGCTGGTCGAGAAACCCATGGCCGTGACCATGGATGAGTGCGATCGCATGATCGAGGCCGAAGCGCGAAACGGTCGGCTCCTGCAGATCGGCCTCACCGGCCAATATCGACCGGCGATGCGCACGGCGAGGGCCTTCCTGGACACCAACGCCCTCGGCCCCGTCATCCAGGTGCTGGCGCTGGTGAGCGCCAAGCTGCCCTACGAGCACCGCGACCGCTATATGCGAACCCGCTCCATGGGCGGCGGCCAGTGGCTCGGCGACGGTGCCCACATGGTCGACTGGGTGACGCACTTAATCGGCTCCAAGGCGGTCTCGGTGAAGGCGGCTCTCGGGACGTACATGCACTTCATGGCGGGGGACGACACCGCCACCGCGCTCATCCAATACGCCAACGGGGTCGCCGGCGTGGTGATCATGGTGGCCCATTCACGCGGTCCCGAAGAGACGGGGATGGTCGACGTCCACGGCTCCCAAGGGCGGCTGCAACTGGATTGGGTGAGCGACGCCGGGCCGCACGGCCAGGTATGCGTGGGCCAGGACGGCGCTTGGCGCGAGCTGGACATCGAGCCGATCAACGACTTCGCCGAGCAGTACCGCGACTTCGTCATGGCGATAGCGACTGGCGACCGACCGCCGACCAGCAGCGCCTATGGCCGCCACATCATGGAAATCCTCTTCGCCGCCGAACGCTCCAGCATCACCGGCCGCGAGGTCGTGCTGGAGCCGCTCGAACGGGAGCCGTGGTAGCGCCTTCAACCAGTCGTCGGTAAGCCCCCTTCCGAAGCGACGAACGGAGTCTCGTTACCATTGGCGGGTGCGGCGCCGCCGCATGGGAGGATTCCACTGCCCATTCGCCGCTCCGCGGCATTCGCCGCGGCTTATCTGACGTTCGCGCTGGCGGTTCTCGCAATCGCCGCCCTCGCCGTGGGATTGCTGATCAGCCGTCCGTTTGCGGTCGTGGGCGCCTGCACCATTCAGTCCGAGTTCACAGCCGTGTGGCGCGACGAGCCCACCAGTTGCCCCCAAAGCGATCTCGCCGACGCGGATCTCTCCGGTGCATTTCTCCGCGACTCGAACTTCTCCGGCGCGGACCTGTCCGGCGCCAACTTCAGCGACGCGGACCTTCGATTCGCCGACTTCATCGGTGCCACGCTGGACGGCGCCGATCTTTCAGACGCCAACCTGTATGGGGCCACGTTCCGCGGCGCCCGGCTGATTGCCGCCCGATTCGACGGCGCCACCATGACCGGCGCAAATCTGCAAAACGCCGACTTCAGCGATGCGAGCCTGCGCGCCGTCGACGCCTCCTGGATCGAACTGGACAACTCCGTCGCGGCTAATGTCGACATGTCCGGCGCCGAACTCAGTCGAGCGCGGTTCTATAGCACCCGTCTCCCCGGCGCGGATCTAAGCAATGTCGAACTCACGAACTCGACCATGATCCGCGTCGACATGTCGGGCGGCGCCCTGCGCGACGCCATGATCATCAACACGAACGTCTACGCCTCGAACTTTTCCCAGGCGCAGCTGAGCGGCATGCGGGTGTATGGGTCCGAGTTTCGCCGCACCGACTTCAGCGGCGCGGTGCTCACCGACATCACCGTTTCGGGCACGCTGCTCATGGGTTCCGATTTCTCGGGATTTGAGGAATTTGGCGCCAGCGCCGACTTTCGCGGCGCCACATTGCGCGCGTCCAGCTTCGACGACGGAGACTTCTCGCACGCCATCGTGGCCGATACGCAGACGTTTGCCGTGGGATTTCGCCGGTCAAACCTCCAGAATGCCGATTTCAGCCGCGCCGAGCTAATCCGTGCCGCGTTCACGAACGCCGATTTGCGCAGCGCCAAACTTTCCGATGCAGATCTTTCGGGCTCGAATCTTGACGGCGCGTTGCTCAACGGCGCCGACCTGACGGACGCGAACCTCACCGGCGCGGAGCTGATCGGCGCGGATTTGACAGACGCCGTGCTCGAAGGCGCCGACCTCACCGACGCGCTCTTCAGCGAGCGGATGCGGCAGCAACGCGACGGGGAGCGCTAAGGGTCGAGCCATGATGGAGTACAAGGGCTACCTGGCCGAAGTCGAGTACGACGACTCCGTGCGGTGTTTGCACGGGCGGGTGATCAATACCGGCGCCTATCCCATCGCCACCTTCGAGACCGCCGATCCAGAGTGCCTGCGTGAGGAATTCCAAAGGTCCATTGACGAATACCTCGCGTCATGCGACGAGGACGGCGTGGATCCTATTCCACCCTTCTCGGGCAAGCTCCAGCTGCGGCTCGGCAGCGACCTCCATCGGCGCGTCACCGTGGCCGCCGCCGAGAGCGGTCAGAGCATCAACGGATGGATCACACAGGTGCTAGCCGAACGGGTGCGGTCGGCCGCCGGCGACGCTCCGTAGGCATTGCGCGCCGGTCCCGCTGTCCCAGCAGAATTGCCGCCATGTCCCGGCCGCTCAGGTAGTCACGGATACGGTTCGGTGACCGAGTTGTCCGGTGCCATGTTGGCCGCTGCACGCCTCGCCGAGACCGATTGCTAGAGCTCGGTTTCGTCGACCTCGTCCGCTCCCCCAGTCAGAAGGTAGTGATTGAGGGCAACGCTCGGGTGCACCACGCCCTCAAGCGTGAATCCCTTTTCATCGAGCATGCGTCGCACGTCTCGGTTCCGGGCGTGGAAGTCGGCCTTGGCCTCCGCGGCCTCATCGGAATCCTCAGGAACGGCATACATCTCGCTGATGGCCTCGAGTCCTTCCACGCGACCATCGGCGTAGAGGCGCACGTGCCGGTCGTTCGTCATCCGGTGGCTGGCGTAGTAGTCCAGATACTCGACGCCGTCGTCGGAGCCGAAGGCGTACCAGACGGTCCAGCCGTTCTTGACGATTCGACCGGCCTGCCTGGACGCGACGGCCTCAGGCGGCAGACAGATATCCCAATGGGCGAAATCGCCGTTGAATTCGCTTTCAATCCGGTCCATGCCCGTGGTTTGGTCCACTATCCCGGCGCAATGACCGTCATGTCCCAGCCGGCGAGGTCGTGCAACGGCACCGTCCAATCGCCCAGCGCCGGCTCGCCGGCCGCCACCCACTCGGCGATCTCCTCGCGATGCCCCAGCCGCCGCAACGCATTCCACATCGGCTGCGAGTTGGCACGCCCACCGGGACCCGCGCAGTCCCAGAAGAACAGATGCTCGGCCCCGGTGCCGTAGATCAGGTGCGCCTTGCGCCGAAAGTCCTCCGCGCTCATGTGACGCGGCATCACGTTCGGCGCCAAGGTGCAGGCCGTGCCGCGCGTGGCCTCGACGAACGGCGTCAGCTGCTCCGGCGCTGACCACGTGTCCTCGTCGGTGGGCATCGCCAGTGGCGCGGCGCTGTAGGGAATCAGCGCATCAATCAGTCCCTCCCGCGCCCAGGTGGCGATATCGCAGCCGAAGAGCACGTTTTCCGACATCAGGCCCTGCACGCAGGCCGATACCTCGATGCGGCGCCGTCCCTGCTCGCGCGCGACGGCGTCCATTTCGTGCCGCACGCGGCGCATGAACCCCGTCAGCACGCCCGCGCGATAGGCCAGCCATTCGGGATCGTCCTCCGGCAGCTCCCGCGGATCGGCGCCGTGGCTCGCGGCGAAGCCCTCGATCAACGGCTGCTCGTACATCAGATAGGGCGGACGTCGGTTGAACAGCAGGCAAATGCCGTCGAGGTCGAACTCGGCCATCTCGCGCAGCACGGCCAGGCAGTAGTCCTGCACCTCGGGAAAGGCGTAGGACATTCGCGGCAACTCGCTCCCGTCGCGGTCGAGGCAGCGCCACTGGGGATGGTCCTGGAAATATCCGTCGAGGTATTCCTGGTTCATCGGCGGCGGATAGGTCCAGGCAGCGAGGCGGTAGGCGGCGTGGAACTCCATCCCCAACGCGTGGGTGTGATCGAGCGCCACCTGAAACGGGTCGATGCCCTGCTCGTGGAAGCTGCGCCAGCTCTCGGCCAGGAGGCGGTCGCCGACACGGGGAAACATCTCGACGCCGTGCGCGGTGGCCGTGCGACCGATCTTGGTGAAGTAGCGCATCAGGTCGCCCGCGCCGGACTCCCAGTACATGCGGCTGAAGTCGGTGTTGCGATAGGGCTCGATTTCGCGCCTGACCTCCTCGGCGGTCGTCATGCGGTAGGTGTAGTGCGGCCCGTGCGCGTCGTTGTGCGCCCAGAGACGGCGGTCGCGGCCCGACGTGCGCTCACCGTCCAGTTGCTGGACCTCGTCGTCGGCCAGCGGCACGAGCTTCAA
>DAOUKN010000010.1:0-4937 GCA_034421255.1 Chloroflexota bacterium
TCTCCGATCTGCACATCGACGATCCGGTTGAGCTGGAGATCACGCGCAACAGCCTGGTCGGAATCTGCGAGGAGATGGGCGTGGCCATGCTGCGCACGTCCTACTCCACCATGTTCAACGAGGCGCGCGACTTCTCCTGCGTGGTGTTCGACGCCCGGGGCGAGATGATCGCGCAGGGCGACTTCTGCCCGGCACACATCGGCGCCATCGTGCACACCGTCGAGTGGGCCATCAAGGAAGTCGGTTCCGAGAACATGCACCCGGGCGACGTGATCCTGCACAACGATCCCTACCGCGGCGGCTGCCATCTGCCCGAGTTCATGACGCTCAAGCCCTGCTTCTACGAGGGCGAGGTGGTGGCCTACGCCGCCAACATCGCCCACATGACCGACATCGGCGGCATGGTGCCGGCGGCTTTTGGCGACACGCGCAACATCTTTCAGGAAGGGCTGCGGCTGCCGCCGATCAAGATCTACCAGGACGACGAGCCGGTCGAAGACATCTTCGCCATCATCACGTCGAACGTCCGCACACCCAAGGTTTCGCGCGGCGACCTGATGGCGATGGTGGGTTCGACCTACCTGGCCGAGCGCCGAATCGTGGGCCTGGTGGAGAGGCTTGGCGTCGAGCGTTTCCGCCAACTGTCCGGTCAGATCAAGGACGTGTCGGAAGTGTTGATGCGGCAGGCGCTCGACCGGCTGCCGGACGGCGCCTACACCGCCGAAGGATTCCTGGAGGACGACGGCGTGATCCCGGACCGTCCCTGGAAAATCCGGGCGACGGTGGTGATCCGCGGCGACGAGGTGATCGTCGACTACACCGGATCCGATCCCCAGGCGGCCGGGGCGATTAACCAGTCATTCGGCACGACCGCGTCGGCGACGTACGCGGGCATCTTTCACATGATCGACAACCAGATTCCATGGAACCACGGCGCCTACCGGCCCATCGCCATCGTGGCGCCGCCGGGATCGATCGTGAACGTCAACTACCCCGGCTCTTGCGTGGGCGGGAATTCCGACACCTATCCGACGACGGTGGACATTCTGCTGGCCGCCTTCGCGCAGGCCAGCGATCGCAGCTCGGCGGCGGACGGCGGCACCTGCGGCCTGTTGGGCTTCTATGGAACGAACATCGACACGGGCGAGCCCTTCGTCATCCTGCACCACGAGGGCATGGGCTGGGGCGGCCGGCGCGACGCCGACGGCAACGATGCGCAGATCGTGAAGAACGGCAACTGCCTCAACGCGCCGTGCGAGGTGTGGGAGACGCGCTATCCGGTGCGGCTGGACGAGTATTCGATTGCCGAAGGCGGCGCGGGCGCGGGGGCCTATCGCGGCGGCCACGGCGTGCAGCGCATCTGGACCTGTCTGTCGCCGATCACCGTGAGCGCCCACCTCAACTGCACGTCGAACCGGGCGTGGGGGCTGCACGGCGGGGCGGAGGGCGGCACGACCGCGCTGCTTTTCCGCCGCGCCGGAGAAACCGAATGGCGGACGGCCCGCGAGATGTTCGACACGATCTCGGACGGAAAGTTCTCGAATGTCGTGCTCGAAATCGGCGATCAAATCCTGTTGCGCACGCCCGGCGGAGGCGGCTACGGGGATCCAAGCGAGCGCGACCCGGCGCTGGTGCTCGAGGACGTGCGGGATCTGCTGCTCGAACCGGAGGAGGCGCGAGAGATGTACGGTGTGGCCGTCAACGTGGCGGCTGGCCGCGCCGAGCTCGTCGAATCGGACCAGCGCCGCAACTCCAATGGAGCCGCTGAATGAGCCAGGCGCCTGAGTTCGACGATGCCATGCGACAGCGATTCCAGGCGCTGCACTCCGCCCTGATCGCCGACAGCCTGGACCGCATGGGCGTTCCGGTGCAGGCCATGCGGCCCGATGTGCGCCCCATGTATCCCGGCGCCCGCATCGTGGGACGGGCGCTGCCGCTCTTGCAGACCGCCGTCTACCGGCGACCGGACGAGCCGTACGAGGTGCTGTTCGAGGCCTATCGCGCCATGCGTCCCAACGACGTGCTGGTCATCACCACAACGGGCCACTATGAGTCCGGCGTCTGGGGTGGCCTGCTGAGCACCTCGGCCCGGGCGCAGGGCGCCGTAGGCTGCGTGATCGACGGACTGACGCGGGACGTGCACGAGATTGAGGAGATCGACTTTCCGGTGTTCGCGGTTGGCCAGAGTCCGGTCGACTCGGAGGGCCGCTGTGAGGGCATCGAGTGGGGCAAGCCCATCGACTGCGCCGGCGCGCGGGTCGAGTACGGCGACGTGATCGTCGCCGACGACATGGGTGTGGTGGTGGTTCCGGCCGAGGCGGCGGCGGAAGTCCTGGACCGCGCCGAGGCCAAGGGACGCGGTGAGTCGAATGTGCGCGAGATCCTGGCCACGGGCGCCGACGTGGGCGAGGTGTTCAAGAAATACGGCATTCTTTAGGCGGAATCTATGGGACGGTGCGGCTACGAAACAGTCTTGGATTCCGTGGCCAGGTTCGCCCCTTAGATTTTTCGCTGCGCTCGCAATGACTGCCGCGAGGCACTGGACATGTCATCCCGAACGTAGTGAGGGATCTAAGGACGTTGTGGATTCTCCCCGCCCCTTGGATTCCTCGCTGCGCTCGGAGTGGCAGGAACGGGCACGCAACCGGTGAGCCATGATGCTGGCGGTGGTTCACAATAGCGGTCGGCCTAGCGACCGCCCTGCGATTGGAAGGCGCCAATGACCGAGCCTCGATACCGGGTCGTGATCACCGACTGCGATTTCGACATGCCGCCGGTGATCGAGCAAGCCGAGCTCGATCCCATCGGCGCCGAGCTGGTCGTCGAGCAGTGCTTCACCGAAGAAGCGCTGATCGAGAAGGTGGCCGACGCCGACGGCTTGCTGGAGCAATACGCGCCGATCACGGCTCGGGTGGTCGACGCCCTGGAGCGCTGCAAGGTGATCGTGCGCTACGGCACCGGCATGGACCCGATCGACGTGGCGGCGGCGTCGGCGAAGGGCATCGTCGTGTGCAATGTGCGCGACTACCAGATCGGCGAGGTCGCGGACCACACCATGGGGCTGCTGCTGTCCCTGGCCCGATTCATCGTGGTCTACAACGACTCCGTGCGCGCCGGCGTGTGGGACGCGACGCGCGTGGCGGAGCCCATGGAGCGCATCGAAGGCCAGACGCTTGGGCTGATCGGTCTGGGGCAGACGGCGCAGGCCGTGGCGGCGCGGGCGCGGGCCTTCGGGTTGCGGCTCATCGGGCACTCGCCGCGGGCGCCTGATTCGGCCTTCGAGGCGGCGCAGGTCGAGCGCGTGGCGCTGGACGATCTCCTGAAGCAATCGGACTTCGTGTCGGTGCACACGCCGTTGCGGGCGCAGACGTTTCATCTGATCGGCGAGGCCGAGATCGACGCCATGAAGTCCACGGCATTCCTCGTCAACACCGCCCGCGGCGCGGTGGTGGACAACGCGGCGCTGGCCCAGGCGCTCAAGGATGGGCGGCTTGCGGGCGCGGGACTCGACGTGACCGAGGAAGAGCCGCTGCCGATGGATTCGCCCTTGCGGGAGGCGCCCAATCTGATCGTCACGCCCCACGGCGGGTTCTACTCGAAGACGTCCATCAACATCTTGCGCCGCGAGGCCGCGGCGGAGGTTGCGCGGGTCCTGCGCGGCGACCCGCCGAAGTCGCTCTTCGAGCCGGAGTAGACGCGGGCCGCACTTTCCTTGGCCGTTGCGGTCCAGCTGGAGTTCCCATCCGTTCGCCCTGAGCTTGTCGAAGGGCGTGGTTCGACAGGCTCACCACGAACGGGAGGCAGTCTCAACCTCGTGCATGCGAACAAGGACCGCGGGCACTGCGTAGGGGGCTACCGGCCGTCGAATGCCGACCAATCGACATCGACCCAGCGGCGCTCCTGGAAGCTCTGCAGGGCGGCGTCGTGCACGATCTGGATGCCGTAGCCGTCCTGGAACGTCGGAAAGGTCGGGGCGTCGGGCTGTCCGCCGGCGGCGACGGCGCGGTAGACCTCGCGGAAGAGCAGTCGGAACGTGTCGCCGAAGCCCTCGCGATACGCGCCGGGGTTGTCCATGAAATAGGCGCCGTCCTCCGTCGCGTGGCGCGGATCCGGCAGCACGATCTCGTTGGGCTCAGTGCGGTGCCCCAGCCAGAGCTCGTTCGGCCGCTCCGAGTCCCAGCTCGCGCCCATTGCCGAAGCGTCGATCTCGACTCGGACGCGGTAGGGGTGCCCCACGGCCACGTGCGAAAGCGAGAGCACGCCGCGGGCGCCGTTTTCCCAGTGGACCAGCAGGTTCGAGACGTCCTCGCCGGGCGCGTGGAAGTCATCGGTTCCGCCGTCAGGGCGCGGGCGCTTGCGGACGTCGTGCGCCGTGAGGAAGTCCGCGCACACGGCGACCACGCGGCTGCCGATGAGGAAGCTGGTCAGGTCGAGCAGGTGGCTGCCGGTGGTGGAGGTGACGATGGTGGGTCCGCCCATTTCGGGGACCAGGCGCCAGTCCCAATCGGTTTCGAGCCAGAACGTGTCGTCGGAGACGGAGGCCCGCACCAGCATGACGCGGTCGAGGGCGCCCAGCCGCCGCCGCGCGGCCAGCTCCTGCACCAGCGTGTAGAAGCGGTTGTTGAAGCAGATGGCGTGCACGCGGCCCGAGTCCGCTGCGCGCCGGTAGAGCTCGCCGGCCGACCCGGCGTCGGTGGTGAGGGGCTTCTCACACACCACGTGCGCGCCCGCATCGAGCGCCTCGCTGGCCTGATCGAGGTGCAGGGTGTCCGGCGTGCAGACGTGCACCACGTCCGGATTGGTGGCGCGCAGGGCGGTGGTCAGATCCGGGTCTCCGCGGGGGACGCCAAAGTCCGCGGCGGCGGCGATGCTGCGCGCCTCGCTGCTCGCCACCAGGCTCACGATGTCAACGTTATTGCGGTGCAGGGCGTCGATGT
>DAOUKN010000011.1:0-26357 GCA_034421255.1 Chloroflexota bacterium
GGAGATACGGCGCGATCATCTCGTACTGCTCTTCGGTGAGTTCCATTCCGAGTTCCCTGATTGCGTTCCGCGTATGATATCAAATATCAGCCCATAGTGTTAACACGCCCTAGGAGCGGGGCCTTGGTCAGGCGCACGGACAGCGGGATGCGGCCGAATCGTTCAAGCGATGGCGGCATCAGTGCCTGTGCCCGGATCCCGAGGGTCATGGCTTGCCTGCTTGCTGGCAATTTGAGACAGTAATGTCTCAAATTGGTATTTGTGGGTCAATAGACGATGCGTGGTATGAGGTCAGTTGAGCTTGACCCGGCCAGGGGGCGGCGGCAGAACGGTCACCCCGGATGGCCTGCTGGTTCCATGCGGTCGGGGCAGACCGCAGGCGCGCGGTTCGATCCGGTAGCGCGACGCGATCCGAAGTCGGCTAAAGCTGGGCCATGAGCGCACCTCGAAAACACGTGATCCGTCCGGCGACCCTGGAGGCGATCGTTGAAGCCGCGATTCGTCTGCTCAACGCGAAAGCCGGCGCGACGATGAGCGAGATCGCCACCGAGGCCGGTGTCGGGCGGGCGACGCTGCACCGTCATTTCCGTACGCGGGACGACCTCATCAGCACCATCGGCATCCGCTGCATCGAGGAAATGAACGCGGCGGTCCGGTCCGAAACAACGGCAGGGCAACCCGCCGTCGATCGTCTGCGAGCCATGTTTCGAGCGGTGATTCCGCTCGGCGACCGATACAACTTCCTCGGCACCGACTACACGGACGACCCGAGGGTGCGCCAGGGCTATCGGACGCAAATGCAATGGGTCGAGACGTTGGTGGAAGACCTCAAGGAACAGGGAGATGTGGCCCGGGACGTCCCGTCGCGCTGGGTAGCCGCGCAGATCGATCAACTCGTCTGGACCGCGTGGAACGCCATTGCGCAAGGCTACCTCAGTGCCGACGAGGCGACGGAACTGGCGGTGCGCACATTGATGGACGGGCTGCGCTAAGGCTCGTTGAATGGCATCTCGGCTCCGGCGGCTGGCGTCCCGGCTTCCGATCGTGCCGGTAGATCCTTCGGACTGCCGCCTCTCTTTCCTGACCTCGTCCTGAGAGCCAGGACTGGCAGTCATCGCTGGTACACGATCCCGAGCACGGCGAACAAGATCCACGTCGATACGATGATCCAGTACGTCGCGGGCTGGTGTCGCCGGGTGATGCGCTGGACAAAAAAGTTCTCCCCCGTGCGGATGTCGTACAGGGCCCACGCCACCAGCAGGAGCGAGAACACCCAAAGCTGATCCAGGACCGCGGCACACCAGATCGCCGCCAGCGCGGCCCAGGTGGGCCACGGCCGGAACCGGCTTCGCGACGGGGTGCCGACTGGTTCCATGGAGACCTGGATCAGTCGCGAGCCGGGGGCGGCTCGACATCGTTGAGCCGCCAGTTCGATTGCATGCCTGACTCGCGATGCAGGTGGTCGATTCCGCCAGCGGACACATGGCGTTCGATCACGTCGAAACGTCGGGCAAGCGACTCCACGCTGTCGTCGAGGCTGTGGACATCGTGATCCGGAGGTCGAAGCCCGGCCAAGTGACGAGTTCCCCTGGTCCTGTTGCGTTCATCGGCGTACATGGCAATCTCTCGTCTCACACGTAAAGATGATACATAAATGTCTCACGGGCGTGAATCGCGCCTGCGAAGCAGACCGCGATCACCTGGGCAAACACCAGTGACGGAATTGCTCGACGAATGAGTCGCTGGCCTCCCGCGGTTAGCCCTGCCCGCTGTGACCGCATCTGAAATAGGTCTTCGGTCCCGAGTCGTCCGAGCAGGTCAGGTGGTACGGCATCAGCGTGATCCCCGTGCCGTCGATCCGAAACGTTCCGTGTTCGGACTCTGCGAGCATCCCGAGCGCTTCATCGGATCGCCGTCCATCGAAGGGTTCGTCGTCGGGGATCGCCGAGATGCGCTGTGCCAGTGCAATCGGGCCATGGGTGAAGGCGACCCACTGCTGGCCACGCTCCCCGTCCTGGACATGCAGGTCCAGTTCGAATGCGGCATCGATGGTGAGGACATCGCCGCTGTCCCACCGGCGGCGCAACTCGTGGAAACCCCGATCGTTGACCGTGACCTCCATGCTCGAGCCGTTGACCCGCACGCCCGAGAGGGCCGTGCCTGCGGGAAGTCTGAATTCGCACGTGTAGGTCCCGGGGCTCACGTCCTGGAAGCGGATTTCCGTGGTTGGATCGGTGGGAAAGTCGCTCTCCACCACCAGGGTGCCGCCACCGAACGCTTCGCCGAGTACCACGGTGCATGAGGCCAGCGTAGCGATCGAAAGGTGGCCGTCGATCTCTCCAACGAGGCGACCGGCCATCATTTCCATTCCCCGCGGCATGCTCGAGGCGCAGCAGGTCATCCTGTCGTCGTAAGCCGGCCGTACCTCGTTGGGGGCCGTGAAATAGCACCACTGGATGCCGTCCCGATGCTGGTGGCCATGCAGGCTGTTGTACAGGGTCACCTCCGCCGCATCGAGGTACGCGCTCTCCCCCGTGAGTTCGAAGAGATGCAGGCAAAGCTGCATCCAGGTCGCGTCGCAGCAACCCTCCACCGCGACTTCCCAGGGATCGAAGTCGTCCGTGCGGGCAAAGCACTCCCGGTTGGCGTTGTAGGGCATGTGCCGGGTCCACGGACCGCCGGTGACGAGGATGTGGTTCTTCCCGATCTCGGACCAGCCGTTGATCGCCGTGTCGAGGTATTCGCGTTTGCCTGTACACCGGTACAGCCGGAGATAGCCCAGCGGTTCGCCATGAGCTGGTAGCCCTTGCCGTCGCCCGGGCCCACGACGCTGCCGCCGCTTCGCATCGTGCTCATCAGCCTGAGGCCCGGATTGGCCTCCATTCTCCGGACGATGTGCTCGGCGAAGTCCAGGCACTTCGTATCTTCGGTTCGCTCGTAGAGCATGACGATCGATTCGAGCAGCGTCGTCGTGGAGATTCCCCTCCGCGTTCCGTACTTCGTCAGGTCCGCCCCGTCCCCGCCGTAGACCTCGATCAGGAGGTCCGCCATGCGCCGGCACGCATCAACTACCCGTGCGTTCGGAAATGCCGCCTCATAGGTCAGCAGGCCGTAGAGGTTGTACCGGTGCGTCCAGGTGTCCCACCCGGCGCGTGGTTGCCGCCCCATCCGGACATCCATGTCGTCGTGCGGCTTGGCTAGGGGAACGTTCTCGGGTAGCGCCACGAAGGTGGAATCGGGCGCATAGGTGCCGAGATAGCCATCCGGCAACTGCGTGGCGAGCAGGCGCTCGACGTTGCGTTCGAGTTCGGCCCGGAGCTTCCCGTCGCGTGTCGCCAACCATGCGAGCGTCGCGGCGTGCAGCCACTTGCCGAGATGTTCGCCCTGCCAGGGATGGACGCCCGGCCTGTTCTCGAAGCCGTCGATGAGATAGCCCGACTCCGCCATGTACCAGAGGCGGTGGTTGCGCCACAGATCGAGTCTTACCCCCTGCGATCCGGCCACCTCGACCGTGGGAAGCGCTCGCCATCGGTTCATGCCACCCCCACTGTTCACGCCTCCGGCAGATTCGTCCATTGCGGCTTCCCCTTGCAGCAAAGTACCCCGTCGACGCGGCAGAACGTATCACGGGGACAGGGCACTCGCCGCCATCGCAGCAACGACACTATCCCCGCAGCCAGCACAGGCGCGACGTCGAGCGGTTCCGCTGGTTCGCCGATGGATACCTCGCCTTCGACCCGCGCTTGCCCAATCGGATGATCGACATCGGCTACTCGACAATGCCCAACTCCACCGAGGCGCTGCGGGGCATCGATCTCGATACAGGACCATCGCCGATCCGGCCTGCGAGACGGGTGCGTTCTTCTCGCCGCCCACGCGGTTGGTGACGCGACTTTGCCCCTGTCCACCGGAACGGATCAGGTCCACCCGGTCATTGCACGACGCTCAAGAACGTGCCGACAGGTGGATTGCGCACGGGCTCGGCTCGCCTTGACGGCGGAAGGGCGTGGTGTCGTTTGTGCGGCTCGTCGAATCGGAGGCCCGTCAGAGAGCCCCTTGGTCGGGGGTTTCGTGCGCGTGGTCCCGCGCCACCTGCGCGATGGCTCGTAGCGCCCGGTTCACGGCGGCAGAGTCCCTGAATACCTTTGCCACGTCCGGCTCAAGTACGACGACATTTGTACCCCGGCGGTACGCTTCGTGGTGTTTGCCTCTGACACCCTCGGAAAAGTCGTACTCTTCCCGCATTGTGTCGACGTCACTCTGACTCATAATTTCTGCGCTCCCGGTGCGAAGCTTCCCTCGAGCCGATGATCCGAATCCGGTTGTCCGCACTCTCCGCGTAGGACACGACCGGCAACCGCCCGTGCCCTGAGAGACCTATGCTCAGGAAGCGATGCTCGCCGGCCGAGTGGTCCGGGTCGAGTATGGTGGTGACCATAAACGCTATCACGATCTCCGGGGCACATACTTGAGGGCGAACACTCCATCCAGGCGCCTGTCTGGTAGGCGGGCCGTCGGTATGCCGCCGCGCTGCTTGCGAACCAGGGTTGGTAGCCGCTCCGCCGCCTTGCGGGCCAGCCGCGACAGGTGGGCCACCGCTTCTCGGTAGATGCGCTCCGCCTTCCCGCTGTCGAAGGCATCACTCTGATCGGTCATCGAGGATCGAGCGTCCATGCTTGAGAAGGCGGCGCATCCTGCCTGAGCATCCCTGGACCGTCACGCTGGTGACCGCGCGTGTTCGTGCAAGTCTTGATTGCACTGCAAGCATGACGTAGTTTTGAGCGCGCCCACCACTCGGAGGCATGGCCGATGGCCAGCATCACGATCCGCAATCTCGACGATGATGTGAAGACACGCCTGCGCGTACGCGCCGCCGAGCATCACCGGTCAATGGAGGAAGAGGTACGTATCATCCTGCGCGATGCGGTGAACGGCGACCGCACCGTGCCCCGAAACCTCGCAGCGTTCACACGGGAGTGCTTCGCGCCCCTTGGCGGCGTCGAACTGGAGCTTCCTCCACGTCGCGGTCCGATGCGAGAGCCTCCGGACTTCACCTGAACGGAAGCTATGCTTGTCATAGACACCAACGTCGCATCCGAGCTTATGCGGCCCGCGCCGAATCCCCATGTGGCCGCCTGGATTGCCGAGCGCGATGCCGCGGCGATGTACCTGACCGCCGTGAGCGAAGCGGAGTTGCGCTTCGGCGTGGCGATCCTCCCGGCAGGTAGACGACGAACCGAGCTTGAGGCGGCGATGCGCCATTGGCTGGAGATTGGCTTCGCCGAACGGATCTGGCCGTTCGATAGTGCTGCGGCCCGCGCCTATGCCGAGATTGCCGCAGACCGGCGTGACGCGGGTCGTCCAATCGGCGATGCCGATTGCCAGATTGCCGCCATATCCCGCTCGCGCGGCGCAAGCTTGGTCACGCGGAACGTCCGGGATTTCGAAGGCACGGGAATCGAGGTAGTCGATCCCTGGGCGACAGCATGACCGTCACGTCGAGGCATCGCGCGACAGCCGAACGGCAACGGCGCGGACCCGAACGCGGAGCTCGCCTCGCCGTGACGGCGGGCCAGCGTGATTGAGAACTACGGCATGTCCCAAAACGTCAACCAGAACCCGGAACAAGTCGCGCGAGACAGCATTGATGAGCGCCTCCGGGCGGCAGGCTGGCACGTACAGGACAGGGACGCGGTCGACTTCAACGCCGGCCTGGGCATTGCGGTGCGCGAATACCAGACCGACATCGGGCCCGCCGACTATGTGCTCTTCGCCGACAGGCAGGCCGTCGGCGTCGTCGAGGCCAAACCGGACAGTTGGGGGGCCAGGCTCACCACGGTCGAAGGGCAGTCGGAGGGTTACGCCAACGCGACGCTCAAGTGGGTCTCGAACGCGACGCCGCTGCCCTTTCTATACGAAAGCACGGGGGAGATTACGCGGTTCACGAACAGGCGCGACCCCAATCCGCGTTCGCGGGAAGTGTTCAACTTCCACCGACCAGAGACGTTTCAGGAATGGACGCGCGCCCAACGGTCGTTTCGGTCCGGCATCGCCGCGCTCCCGATGCTGAACCCCGCCGGCCTGCGCGAGTGCCAGATCAGGGCGATCAACAATCTCGAAGCTTCGCTGAAGGCCGACATGCCGCGTGCGCTCGTCCAGATGGCCACGGGTTCCGGCAAGACCTTCACGGCCATCACCCAGGTCTACCGGCTGCTCAAGCATGCTGGCGCCGGGCGCGTCCTCTTTCTCGTCGACACGCGCAACCTGGGCGAGCAGGCCGAGCAGGAGTTCATGGCGTTCCTGCCCAACGACGACAACCGCAAGTTCACCGAGCTGTACAACGTCCAGCGCCTGAAGTCGCCGTCAATTGCCGACGACGTACAGGTCGTCATCTCCACCATCCAGCGCATGTACGCCACGCTCAGGGGACAGGAACTCCCGGAGGGCGCGGAGGAGGAACATCCCGGCGAGCGGCAATGGCGCCGTAGGGAACCCATGCCGGTCGTCTACAACGCCGCGCTCCCGCCCGAGTATTTCGACGTTGTCATCATCGATGAGTGCCACCGCTCGATCTACAACCTGTGGCGCCAGGTCATCGAGTACTTCGATGCCTTCCTGATCGGCCTCACCGCCACGCCGGACAACCGCACCTACGGGTTCTTCCAGAAGAAAGTCGTCAGCGAATACACGCACGAAGAGGCCGTGGCGGACAAGGTCAACGTCGGCAACGAGATCTACCTGATCGACACGCAGATCACGCAGGGCGGGGCAACCATCGAGGCCGAACAACTCGTGGAAAAGCGGGAGCGGCAGACCCGCGCGCGCCGCTGGGAAATCGAGGACGAGCCAACGGTCTACACGGCCGCCCAGCTCGACCGTTCGGTCGTGAACCCCGACCAGATACGCACCGTCATCCGCGCCTTCCACGATAACTGGCCGCAGATATTTCCCGGCCGCCAGGAGCTTCCCAAGACCCTGGTATTCGCCAAGACCGACAGCCACGCCGACGACATCATCCAGACCGTCCGCCAGGAGTTCGGCGAAGGCAACGAGTTCTGCCGCAAGATCACCAACGGGGCCAGGAGTCCGAAGTCCACCCTCGCATCCTTCCGCAACGAGTATTCCCCGCGGATCGCCGTCACCGTGGACATGATCGCCACCGGCACCGACGTGAAGCCGCTCGAATGCCTGCTGTTCATGCGCGACGTCAAGTCCCGAAACTACTTCGAGCAGATGAAGGGCCGCGGCACCCGCGTCCTCATGCCGGACGACCTCCGGAAGGTCACCCCGTCCGCGCCCGCCAAGACCCATTACGTCATCGTCGATGCCGTGGGCGTCACGAAGTCGATAAAGACCGACAGCCAGCCGCTCGACACCAAGCCCTCCGTCCCGTTCAAGGACCTTGCCACGATGCTGATGATGGGCGACCGGTCCGAGGAGACGGTGAGCTCGCTGGCCGGGCGCCTCTCGCGACTCGACCACATGCTCGGAACGGAGGACCAGGCGAGAATCGAGCAAACCGCCGGCAAGTCCCTCTCGGTCATCGTCGGCGACCTGTTCGACGCCATCGACCCCGACAAGGTCGAGGCCGATGCGAGAGCCGCAGGCCACCCGGAACCCGACGAGAAGGCCATGCAAGCGGCGCGCGGCGAGCGGGTCAAGCGGGCAGCCAACGTCTTCACCGGTCCGGTCATCAACCTGATGGATACGATCCGCCGCGACACCGAACAGACCATCGATCACGACAACCTGGACGAGCTCTTGCGCACAGGATGGGCGGGCGACGTGGCCGCGAACGCAAACAGGATCGCGCAGGACTTCGAGGACTACCTGAAGGAGAACCGCGACGAGGTCGAGGCGCTCACGATCTATTTCACCCAGCCAGCCCGCCGCTCCAGCGTCACCTACGCGATGATCAAGGATCTGCTGGCGAAGCTCAGGGAGGATCAGCCGCGTCTCGCCCCGCTCACCGTCTGGCGTGCCTACGGGCATCTCGACGACTACAAGGGCAAGAATCCGGTCAACGAGCTAACGGCGCTTGTCGCCCTGATCCGGCGTGTTTGCGGTCTGGACGAGACACTGACCCGCCACTCCGACCGGGTCAGGCGGAATTTCCAGACGTGGATTCTGAACCATCACGCGGGGGCGGGCGAGAAGTTCTCAGATGAACAGATGGACTGGCTGCGGATGATTCGGGATCACCTTGCGACTTCTTTGACTATCGAGCGCGACGACCTGGATTTGGCGCCCTTTGACACGCATGGCGGGCTGGGGCGGATGTATGTCCTGTTCGGGGACAGGATGGATGAGGTCATGGCCGAGATGAACGAGGCGCTTGCGGCATGACGGGCTTGCCTAGCAGTTGGGCCGTTGCTCCTCTCGAAAATCTGATCGCGCCCAACGGCATCTTCACTGACGGCGACTGGGTCGAGAGCAAGGATCAGGACCCGAATGGTGAAGTACGCCTGATCCAATTGGCAGACATCGCCGATAGCCGTTTCGTAGACAAATCATCTCGGTTCCTGACGCGTCAAAAGGCCGACGAACTGAACTGCACGTTTCTCGAAAATGGTGACCTGTTGGTCGCGCGTATGCCTGACCCTTTGGGACGCTGCTGCATTTTTCCGCTTGACGGTGAGGAGTGCTTTGTAACCGTAGTTGACGTATGCGCGATCAGGGTTGGCTCTGCTGAAATCGACCCGCAATACCTCATGCGCGCGATCAATTCACCTACCGTTCGTGCTCAAGTGAGTGCGCTTCAATCTGGTTCGACGCGGAAGCGAATTTCGCGGAAGAACCTTGCAACGGTGTCTATACCCGTCCCTCCGTTCAATGAACAATACCGCATCGTGGAGAAAATCGAGGCGCTGTTCGACGAGATCGACAGGGGCGTCGAGAGCCTTCGGACTGCACGAAGTACCATCGACCTTTATCGTCAATCGCTTCTCAAGTCCGCCTTCGAAGGCCGCCTCACCGCCGGGTGGCGGGCCGAGAACCAAGACAGGCTGGAAAGCCCAGATGCCCTCGTTGCGCGCATTTGGCACGAACGCGAACAGCGCTACCAAACGGCTCTCGATGGCTGGCAGAGGTCTGTTGCCGAATGGAAGAAGGCTGGAGAGAAGGGCAGGAGACTCGCCAAACCCAAACAGGTCAAGGGATTCGATCTCCTGCCCTCATCGGATCGCCTGCCTTGGCCGGTTGTCCGAGTTGAGGCGCTGCTCGACGCACCACTTGTCAATGGTCGGTCGGCGAAGGACAAAGCCGGAGGTTTTCCGGTCCTTCGCCTCACTGCGCTCAAGAACGGCAAGATCGACCTTTGGGAGTCGAAAGAAGGCGACTGGAGCCGAGACGACGCAGAACCGTTCTTCGTGGAACGCGATGACATATTCGTAGCCCGAGGCAACGGTAGCAAGAAGTTGGTTGGCATCGGGGGTCGCGTTCTGGATGATCCTGCGCCAATTGCCTTTCCAGACACGATGATCCGGGTGCGCTTGGATACGAGCGCCGTTCGGCCCGAGTACTTCGTCTTGGTATGGAACTCCTGGGCCGTACGCCGACAAATTGAGATGGCGGCTCGAACCACGGCGGGCATTTACAAGATCAATCAAGGCCACATTCGCGGGTTTGTGCTTCCTCTTCCTTCTCTCGCGGAGCAATCGGAGATTGTGCGCATCCTTGAGGAGCGCCTTGAATCAACTGACGCCCTTCAAGCGGAGATCGACGCCAACCTCGCCCGCGCCGAAGCACTCCGGCAATCTATCCTCAAGAGAGCATTTTCGGGCCAACTCGTCTCCCAGGACCCCGCCGACGAACCGGCGCAGGCGTTGCTTGCCCGCATCCACGCCAGCCGCGACCAGGGTTCGGCCACGAAACCCCGAAGGCCGACGCACGGACGGGCGAGCACCCCCGCTCCGCCATGACAGTCGCCCTGCCCATCAACATCGACAGCCTCCTGCGGCGGCGCACCATCGAGAGCGAGCACGTCGAGTACAAGACCGGGTGGAACCCGGAGAGCGTACTGCACACGCTCGGCGCGTTTGCCAACGATTTCCACAATCTCGGCGGTGGCTATGTCGTGCTGGGCGTGGAGGAACGGGACGGTCGTCCCGTATTGCCGCCGAAGGGATTGGACCCGGATGCCATCGACGGCATACAGAAGGAATTGCTCAACTTGGGCAACTCCGCGATTCAGCCCCCGTACCATCCGTTGACGGCAGTTCACGAGATCGACGGCAAGACGATCCTCGTGCTGTACGCCCCCGGCGGCGAAACGCGGCCGTACCGAACGAGAGCGAGCCTCTCTGCGGGCACCCGCGAGTGGACCTACCACATCCGCAAGCACAGCAGCACGGTACGGGCGCGTGGCGAGGACGAGTGCGAGTTGCTCGGATTGGCCGCGACGGTACCGTTCGACGACCGCTACCACCAGAACGCTTCGCTCAGCAATCTCTCCTTCCGGCTGATTCAGCAGTACCTGCAGGACGTCGGCAGCGACCTCTTGCCGGAAGTGGCAGAACTGTCGATGGAGGCGCTCGGACGACGCATGAACATCGTTGGCGGCCCCCCGGAGGCCCTGTTTCCTAAGAACGTCGGCCTGCTGTTCTTCAACGACCGTCCGCACGAGTTCTTCCCGGCAACGCAGATCGATGTGGTCTGGTTTCCTGACGGCCCAGGCGGCGACTATTTCGAGGAGAAGGAGTTTCGCGGGCCGCTGGCGGCGATCCTGCGCGATGCAGTGAGCTACATCGAACGAAGCTTCTTAAAGGAGGCGGTCGTGAAGCACCCCGACAGGCCCGAAGCCGACCGGTTCTGGAACTTCCCCGTAGCCGCTATCGAAGAGGCGCTCGGCAACGCCATCTACCACCGCTCCTACGAGGAGCGCGAACCGGTGGAGGTGAGGATCACGCCGGAGGAGTTGCTGGTGCTGAGCTATCCCGGCGAGGACCGCTCCATCCGGATGGAAGACCTGCAACAAGGCAAGGCGGTGAGCCGCCGCTACCGCAACCGGCGGATCGGCGAGTTCCTGAAGGAACTAGATTTGGCGGAAGGCCGCTCGACCGGCGTGCCGAAGATCCTAAGGGCAATGCGCAACAACGGATCACCGGCACCAAGCTTCGAGACTGACGACGACCGCACCTGGTTTCGTGTCCGGCTGCCGGTGCATCCGTCATTTCCAGCGGGCGTAGGCGATGCCAGCGGCGAACAAGATACCCCACAAGATAACCAGTTGGAAAATAAGGGAATAGCTGTCGTTTCCCCTCATGACACCCCCCAAGATACCCCACAAGATGCCCTACAAGTTACGGAACGTGTCGGGCGCTTGGTCGGCGCGATCCAACACGAAATGAGCCGCGCCGAATTGCAGGCAGCGCTGAAGCTGCGCGACCGACGCAGCTTCATCGACACCTATCTGAAGCCCGCACTCGAAGCGGGCCTCATTGAAATGACATTGCCGGACAGGCCCACGAGCGGGAACCAGCGGTACCGTCGCACGCCCGCCGGAGAGGCGCTGGCTCGCCAACTCGAGGAATCCAGCACATGAACTCTACCTCCATCGTCTCGAAGGTCTGGAGCTTCTGTACCACGCTGCGCGACAACGGCGTCGGCTATGGCGACTACCTCAAGCAGTTGACTTACCTGATCTTCCTCAAGATGGCTGGCAACAAGGCCGATTACCTTGCCGCCATTCAGGCAGGCTTGACCGACTCCGAACCCATGAAGGGCTTGGTCAGGCGAGTGTTACGCGACACGGGAAGGAACGTAGATGATTGATCCTTTCTTCGATCTCCCGCACTGGTTTCCCCGTCTCGATCGCCGTCGAACTGGCCACGCTACGAATCGTCTGCCGCGTCGCCTTTGCCTTGTCGCGCAGGTGAGGATTGGTCGCGGAGAGCGTCTTGCGTTTCATTTCCCCATTTTAGTCGATCAGATTTCGCCCCCACAACAACGGGGCGAGGCAGTGAGCTGCTGCTACCGCAGCCAGCAGGAGAAGCACTTCAGTCCCGCCATCAAAGAAATGACCTTGCCCGACAAGCCCACGAGCAGGAACCAGCGGTACCGTCGCACGTCTGCCGGAGAGGCCCTGGCTCGCCATCTTAAGGAATCCACCAAATGAACTCTGCCTCCATCGTCTCGAAGGTCTGGAGCTTCTGTACCACGCTGCGCGACGACGGCGTCGGCTACGGCGACTACCTCGAGCAGTTGACCTACCTGATCTTCCTCAAGATGGCTGACGAATACGCCAAGCCACCGTACAGCCGCGACATCGGCATCCCCAAGGGCTATGACTGGACGAGCCTGACGAGCCGCCGCGGTGCGGAGCTCGAGGCGCACTATGTCACGCTTTTGCGCAGGCTTGGCGAGCAGCGGGGCATGCTGGGCCAGATCTTCACCAAGGCGCAGAACAAGATCACCGACCCGGCCAAGCTATTCCGCCTGATCGCCATGGTGGACGGCACGGACTGGGTGGTGCTGGGCGCGGATGTGAAGGGCGACATCTACGAAGGGCTGCTGGAACGGAACGCCGAGGACACGAGATCCGGCGCGGGCCAGTACTTCACGCCCCGCGCTCTCATCCGCGCGATGGTGGCATGCGTGCGCCCCGAACCCGACAAGACCATTGCCGACCCGGCCTGCGGGACGGGCGGGTTCTTCCTCGCCGCCCACGCGTTCCTCGCGGACCCGGAGAACCATGCGCTCGACAGGGACCAGAAGGCGTTCCTGAAAAACGCCACCTTCTACGGCAACGAGATCGTCGCGGGCACCCGCCGGCTCTGCCTGATGAACATGCTCCTCCACGGGATCGGAGAAATGACCGGCGAAACGGCGATTGCGCCGACAGACGCGCTGATCTCGCCGCCGTCGGAGACGTTCGACTACGTTCTCGCCAATCCGCCCTTCGGCAAGAAGAGTTCGATGAGCTTCACCAATGCCAGTGGCGAGCAGGAAACCGACGACCTCACCTACAACCGGCAGGACTTCTGGGCGACCACGTCGAACAAGCAACTGAACTTCGTCCAGCACATCCGGACCATGCTAAAGACCACTGGCCGCGCAGCGGTCGTCGTGCCGGACAACGTGCTGTTCGAAGGCGGCGCCGGCGAGACGATCCGACAGAAACTGCTTCAGACCACCGACCTGCACACGATCCTGCGTCTGCCGACGGGCATCTTCTACGCCCAGGGCGTAAAGGCGAACGTCATCTTCTTCGACAACCGCCCGGCCAGTCCCGATCCCCAGACATCGAAGGTCTGGTTCTACGACTACCGCACCAACGTGCATCACACGCTCAAGCAGAAGCCGCTGACGTATGCGCACCTTGAGGATTTCGTTGCTTGCTACAGTCCGAAGAACCGTGGTGGCCGGGAGGAGACCTGGAGCGAAGACAACCCGGATGGCCGGTGGCGCGCCTATTCGCGCGAAGACCTACTCGGGCGCGACAAGACCAGCCTGGATGTGTTCTGGCTGAAGGACGCGTCCATGACTGATCTGGATGACTTGCCGGAGCCGGAGGTGCTTGTGGACGAGATTACGGAGAACCTTCGTTCGGCGTTGAGTAGTTTCGAGGCGGTTAGCGAGATCTAAGTACCGCTTGGTGTGCATGCTGTGAGCGTTGCCAGCGGAGTGCAAGCACAGTCCACCAACGCTCGCTGTTCGGGTGGCACGCTCTGACAATGTTGGATAGAATTTCATCATTACCTGACATTTTGAGGTGGGTAGTGAGCGACGGACCCCACAGAAGCTTGCCAATGACGCGGGGCTGGAAAAGGCTTGCGGAGCGAGCTGATAGCCGGGCGTACGCGCCTGAGGAGGTAAGTGATGCGTTGCCGGCGGCCCTGGCGCAGGACTGGAAAGCGGAAGTCCCACTGGGGGTGCTGGTGGGGATGCGCAATGTATTTCGCGATCGGCAGACGTCGTTGTTGGGCGACGACCGGTTCGACCGCTTGGAGGCGTTGCGGACGCTGGCTGCAGGGCACGTTCTCTGCGGTGTGCTGTTGGACTTCGCAATGCGGGCCGTAGCCGAAGGTCGCTGCGGAAATGAAGCGATCAAGATGGCTGCGGCGAATGCACTCGGCGACCGGGTGGCCCGCCGGTCGCGCCAAGTTGAAGAGCACTACCTTAGGAAGTCGAACGGACAGCGAGCGCTGCACGTACGGCAACGGATCGAGGACGGCGGGAGTCGGTTGGATGTGACTACCATCGCCGGGCAGCTGCTTGGGTTGTCGGCGGGGAACGGACAGGCGAGCCCCGAGCTGAAATCCGGCTTGGACGACGGTGTGGAACTGTGAATCAGAAACGCAAGACAACGGAAGACGGTTTGCCGGTTCATCGCGTAGACGTGGTCGAAGCTGGTGTGCGGGCGCGTAGCGGCTGGGTTGCTTGTGAAATCGGCGAGAGCATCAGGTTTGATACTCGCGGGCTCGAAGCGTATTGCTTTGGACGCTGGGATCCTCGGGTGTATGACGCCTTCTTGGTGGCTGCTGCCGTGCAGTTCTGCGACCACACGAAGCGACGGCCCGCCGGCCATTGGGGGCGATACTTCGAATTGCGCGTGCCCGTCCACGATGTTGAGCTGTGGTGTTCGAGTGTCATATCTGGGCAACTGGAGCGCATTTTAGCGTTCCTGACCGGTGATCGTTGGCGCATCGAGTTCAGAGCGAGAAACAAGGACGAAGCTGCACCGCAGCAGGGACAGTTCAGTGTTCCGGACGGGGAGCGGGTGATCGTGCCGTTCAGCGATGGGCTGGATTCTCTGGCGGTAGCGGGGCTCGTGGAACGTGAATATGGGCACAAGCTGATCCGCGTTCGCCTTGGCGAGCGTCCGATTCATGGGCGGAGATCGGCCCGCCGGTCAGTCCCGTTTATTGCCGTTCCCTATCGTGTGAAGGCTGGCAAGGTGGGATCGGTAGAGAGTAGCGCCCGGTCGAGGGGCCTCAGGTTTGCCATGCTGAGTGGCGTTGCGGCGTATCTGTCCCGGGCGGAGCGCGTCGTTATCACTGAAAGTGGTCAAGGAGCATTGGGCCCTGCGTTGGTGCCGGTAGGCCAAGCCTATGAGGACTACCGCAACCATCCTCTGTTCACGGATCAAATGTCACGGCTCATTGCGGGACTCTTCGACCACGACGTGCGGTACCTGTATCCGCGCCTGTGGCACACGAAGGCAGAGACGCTATCGGAGTTCGTTGCGCTTGGTTCCGGAGGGAAAGGATGGCCGCACACACGGTCGTGCTGGCAGTCGCAGCGGCAGGTGTCCGTGTCGGGACGGCGACGACAGTGTGGCGTTTGCGCGGCATGCATGCTTAGGAGGATGAGCGTACATGCCAGCGGGCTTAGAGAGAGGAAGGAAACCTACGTTTGGGAGAGTCTGGATGTAGCAAAGTTCGAGGACGGCGCGGCCGCTGGATTTAGGAACACGCGACCCGAAGGCGCGATGTACGAGTATGCAATCGCAGGGGCACTCCATCTCGACCATCTCGCATCAATCCGTTGTTCATCGGCAAACAAGGCTGCGCTCGTGCGTCAGGCCTTCCAGCTGAGCCAGGCCCTGGAAGTCTCGGAAGGTGATACGAGCCAGCGTCTTAACCGATTGCTTGCGCGGCATAGTGAGGAATGGAACGCATTCCTCGACTCACTGGGCAACCATTCCTTTGTACGTAGATGGGCGCATGGAGGGTGAAGTAATGTGGTCGGATGAGCTGAGTATGCGGGACCTCGGCGATCGTCTGAGAGTGGCGCGGCGTGCCGCCGGAATCACTCAGGAGACTGCGGCGGAGAGGGTCGCCATGGCCCGAACGACCCTGTTGGCCATCGAGAAGGGAAAGCGGCGCGTTAGGCTGGGGGAACTACAGAGACTAGCGCGGATTTACGGGACTTCGGTCAACACGGTCCTGCGGCGCGAGTCCGTATTCGTGGATCTCATACCTCGCTTTCGAAGGCTGGTTACGAGGACTGACGAAGCGTCGGTGAATGCTGCGCGCCTGCTATCGGATCTGGTGCGAGCCGAAGTCGAATTGGAGAACCTCCTCGGTGTCGCCCGGGTGCGGTACGACCCGCCAGAGCGCCCGATTCAACCGGGCGATGTGCAAGCGCAAGCCGAAAACGATGCCGCGGAGCTGCGCCATCGGCTGGGTCTTGGCCTTGCTCCGATTCGCGACCTCGTTAGTCTCTTGGAGTGGGAACTCGGGATGCGCGTCTACGTGCGCCGCCTCGAAGGAAGCGTGTCCGGTGTCTTTGCCTATGATGACAGGGTGGGAGGCTGCATTCTGCTCAACGCGAATCATCCTAGGGAACGGCGCACGCAGTCCGCAGGACATGAGGTTGGCCACTTCGTGGCTACGCGGAGGGAGGCGGACCTTCTGTGGGCAGAGGAAAACGAAAACTCACGGGAGGAGCGTTATGCAAACGCCTTCGGCAGGGCCTTTCTTACCCCGGCGCGCACGGTCATGCAAAGATTCGGTGAGGTCACGGCGGGCTCGTTGCATTTGACCCGACGACACGTGATTCTGCTGGCCCACTTCTTCGGGGTTTCGCGGGAGGCCATCGTCCGACGGCTGGAAGAACTGCAGTTGGCAAAGTCCGGGACATGGGATTGGTTCGTCGCGAACGGTGGCATTACCAACGAGCAAGCTCGCCAAGTGCTCGGGGACTTGGAGGAGGCGGATCCAGAGAAGCATTTTGCAGCGCAGCCAACGACGGTCCGGCTGAACCTTCTGGCAGCCGAAGCATGGGGAAGGGAACTCCTGAGCGAAGGACAACTCGCCAGACTTCTATGCGTTGACCGAGTGAAGGTTCGGGAGATCCTGGATAGCGGTGAGAGCGAATGGGGCGTGGCGGATGAAGTGCCAGTTGAGTGACTCGTCGGCCGTCCTCGTTGCCGATGCGAGTGTCGCAATCAACCTGATAGCCACGAGGTGTGCTGAGGCCGTTATTTCCGCACTACCCAATAGGCTTGTTGTCGTGGACCAAGTCGCGTTGGAGCTTGAGTCCGGCCGACGGAAGGGGCGAAACCACATGGACGGACTTCAGACGTTGGTTTCGCTAGGACAAGCCGAAGTAGTCCATTTGGGGAGTACTGGACTTTGCTACTTCAGCAAGTTGGTCTCTGGGGCGACTGCAACGACGCTCGACGATGGCGAGGCCGCGACCATTGCTTACGCTGTAGAGCATCGTCTAACGGCCCTGATCGACGAACGCAAGGCGACAAGGGTCTGCGGGGAGCGATTCGCGGGACTGTCCCTTGGATGCACGGTCGACCTGCTTGCGCACTTGGATGTGGGTACGGCGTTGGGGCGGGGGGGGTTGGCGGAAGCGGTATTCAATGCGCTCTACCACGGACGAATGCGTGTGCCGGCTCGCCACCGCGAGTGGGTAGTTGAGCTAGTGGGTACGGAGCGCGCGAAGCGGTGTTCTTCCTTGCCGCGGTCGATGCGAAGGGACTGACGTACAGCATCGTTGATCATTGGAGGTAGCGTACGATCCCGCTACGCAAACGATTCAACGCTGCCGCACCAAAGCAATACCTCGGAGTTCCATACAACAAGTGACTACGGCTATCCCCAAACTCAGGATCAACCGAATTCGAGAGACCATTGCGGCCATGCAGGGATTTCGGTTCTGTGGTCCGTCGGACGACCCTGATGAGATCTCGGCAGTGACGCTTGGCTACCGACATCTCCTAATTCAGCTACAACGCTCGGCGACCCCACTACTGTCCGATACCGCTGCAGCCCGATTGAACTTGATCGAGGTCGAGCCGAATGACCTCTACTCTACCTTCAACGCTAGAGCGGAAGTCGATGCCCTCATCCTCGACATCGAAGAAGCCATCTATGCCCGCGAGACGCAACAACATCGAAAGCGAGCGGCTGTGTCCCCTGGCACGCTTCCTGTCGCCGTGTGCTCTATCGTTGGCCAAGTATTGGGTTCCACGATCTACCACCACAAGACCTTGGAGAACCTGTTCTATCAGGCGGGTGCCGTCGGCGAGGTTCCGGAAGGAAACTGCGTCACCAAGTGTCAGACTTGGCTACGGCGACTCCAGGATGAGGTGGAGGATCCGATGCTGGTCCTTGGCAAGATAATCGAGGAGTTCATGGAGGTCGACAACCTCGGACACCATCAGCACGACGGGCGCAGACGAATTCGCGAGGTTCTCGGCAGGTACGGGCTGTCTTATGGGCAGGGCGGACTCATCCTGAACGTCACGGCAGGAGCCTCCACGAAAACGCTCCTAAATCACCTACAGGAGAAAACGCTCGATTCCGTACAGGTCGAGTTCGAACGATCGCTGCAGCACGCCGTTGCCGATCCGGCCGCCGCAGTAACCGCCGCCTCCTCCATGATTGAGAGCATGTGCAAGGTCTATCTTGAAGACCACCGCATACCCCTGCCCACAAGACAGGACATCAGTCACCTTTGGAGGGCTGTTAGCAAGCACATCGGCTTCGACCCAGGTTCCAAAGAGGACGACGACGTCAAGAAGGTTCTGTCGGGCCTAGTCTCGGTAGTGACGGGTATCGGCGCACTGCGGACACATGCTGGCTCAGCACACGGGCGCGGTAGGAAGAAATACAAGCTCCAACCCCGGCACGCGCGGCTCGCCATCCAGGCTTCTCACACCATCGTGGCGTTTCTGCTTGAAACCACCGACATGCGTGCGGCATAGGGCCGCTTGCCCCTTACCTGCTGCAGGCGTTTGTCTGTCCGGCAATTGAACTGTCGGAAGTTCGCGGGCGCGCGGTTTACTATTCCACGACGCGACGAGAAGCCGTCGTTGACCGTGTGGAACCGGTGATGGGATGAACCAATAGTACTCGGCGCCTCGACTGAATCAGCTGCTCCGCCCCCGGGTCTTAACCAATTCGTCAGCCTTCTCGTCCAGATACCCTTCATCTGGCGGATAGATCCGTTTCAGAACGCGATCGAGGATCTCGTATGCATCTAGCAATCGATCGCGCGAAACATCCGTTTCATGAGTGCCGACATTGCCCAACCATTTGATCGCCATCAACGACTTGGCAATGCCGGAGGCACCGTAGAACGACTCCCAATTCTTGATACGTTTGTCGAGAGAAACGAATTTGCCGGGAGAGGGCTCGCTTGGGAAGCCATCGTGTTCCAGGATGAGTTCCACGACGACACGCAGTCGTCCGGCACAGGATTCACTGCTAGTCCAAAGCAGCCTGAACGACACCAACAGCACACTCCGGATATCATCCGGCACCTCGTCCGCCGTCTCTATGACTGGGGGCGGCGGGTGCATCGCCTTCGGATGAAACCTTCGCTTGGTGATGGTTTCGCCACTGTGCCCATAGGCATACCGATAGGTGCAGTGGCCCAAGACGGCGACAGCCTCGCCGCACTTGCTATGACCGCACGAGAACCATCCCGTGAATCTGGACTGCGCTTCGTCTATGTCCGTCTGACCGACCAATTCCGAGTTGTGGGTGGATGTCCGGCAGACCAACACAGCTTCATCCCAGTTCAGCGGCGCCCCGCAGGTAGGGCACGGCGGCGACGGATACTCGCCCTCCTCCCACTGGGTCCGCCAAGTCTCGCGATCTAGTGTCATCCTACTGGTTCCGACGCCTATGACGCAGCCTTTGTCGAGAAACCGCTTTACGTGGGCACGTCTCGAAGACGTGCCTAGTATGGATCCGCCGACCGGAAAATTGCGCGGTCAGTTGGCCAAGCGTTGCAAAAGATACTCGCTGATGTCCTTCGGTGATCCGACAGGGATCTCAAGTGTGGGCGCTCCCCGTCGCCGGGCCTCGGCGAACAGGACACATGAGGAGAATAGCCAATAGTAGTCGTCGTCGGGTAGCGGGAGCGATCCGGACAGAACTGCGATCCGATCGGCAAGGGGCGGGTACAGGTCGGCACCCAACGTGCCAGTGTGGTCCTTGGCGAAGCGCAGGAACTCGCAGACTAGCAACAGTGCCATGGCCCGCTTGGAGCACACGTGCTGGGGGTCGTGGCCGTGTTGCGTAGCGTACTGGTCATGCTTGGACATGAACCAGTCGCGAGCAAAGACGTCGCAGAGCCTCTCTTCTTCACGACGGATAGGGAGGGGGATGCCATTGCTGTGGTCTCGGTGAAACTTCACGTGGCGCAACTCGTGGAGGAACATGACCGCCGTTGCCATGATGACCAGATCGAAAACCGCCTTGTGCTGGATGTCGCGCAGACCTCCTCGGGAATCGACGGGCTTGGGGATGTCGGGTGGCCAAACAGCTTCGTCCAGCGACTTTTCCTTGATGACCCGCGCGATGCTCGCTAAGCGATCCCCGTAGTCGCGTTCGAAGCAGGGTAAGTTCTCGTCTAGGTTGACTACGGACTTGGTAGGGCGGCCAAACAGCGATGGACCAACAACTGCGGGCGCGAACAAGTGGATGGCCTTCCAGAGAGAGAAGCCGATAAGCCAGACGACCTGCAGGTCTTTACGCGCGTACTTGACGCGTTCCATCGTGGCATTCATGACGATGCCGGTAGAGTCCTCGACCTCTAGGAAGCGGACGGGGTAGGCGTGCAGGAAATCTCGCAGTTCGGTCTCGCGCTCAGGGGCGCTCTCGGTAATCGACAGGAGTATTCTCTGGGTCTGGTCGGAGACGTAGTCCATGGAATCCAGTTGAGCTAGCGTGCGAGAGGACGCTGTAGTCGCCCAGTTTTCAATTCCCCGACCTAGTTTCCGCCATGAGCCGACGATACTTGCTCAACCGTGCCGCGTACTCGCTCGACTTGCACCACCCAGTCATGTGCTTCCAGATCGCGACTTGGCACTCTCTGAGATTGCGACCCGCAACGTCACTCGCGCCGCCCCAACGGTCTGCGAGCCAGTTGCCGCCTATGCGTTCGACGATGTACACCACCTTTTGTTGCTCGTGCACGTTCGAGTACACGAAGTAGACTGCGTAATCGAGCAGTTCATTCGGCTCATCGATGCCGTAGCGCTCGTACACGTCATCAAGGTAGTCCTGCGCGCGTCGATGCGCATAGTTCGTCCCCCACTGCATATTCGCGAAGTGCAGCGCTTTGCCGGTGCTTCGAGTGTTCAATCCCTCGGCAATCGCTCGTTCCTCGAAATCCCGACGAATCTCGCTTCGGCAATCTCCGAGACTTGCGCATACCCACGTCCAGTCTGGGTTCCAAAGCCCGAACGACCAAGTCCTCCCGACTCTCTCGGCGAGGTAGACCAAGCTCCCGTCCGCAAGTCTGGCGAACGATGCAGCGTAGGTTGATCGATGATCCCTCCAGTCGATACGTCCGTCGAATTCGACTTTGTACGCTCCATCGAATTCGACTTTGAACTCGCGTTTCACGGTAACCATCGCCTCAGGACAGACCAATCCACCGGCCCACCATCCGACTCCGGCACCGAGGGGTTCCACCTGCTGGGAGTGCCTCTCCACACGAACGGCAATTGTCCAGGCACCGCCTTTGCCGCGGCATCGCCGCATGCCTCGCGGCTCTGGCCAAGTGCACGTTCGATCACGTCATCGAACCAAGCTGCTGCAGGGCCAACCGCACTATGCGCACATCCTCTGTCGGCATTTGATCCGAACCGTGGCCACGGAACACTACAACTCGAAAGTCGCTCTCGGCTAGGAACCTCTGGAGGGCCGTTCGACACTGGCGCGCCGTGGTTTCGGCATTGGACATGTGTACGGGCAGGATCAGCAACAGTTTTTTCGGGTACGGGTGGCACAAAAGGTCCAGAACAGCGCCGCGGACCTGCTTGGCAGTGCGCGACTCGATCTCTACGGCCACTCGCCCGGCAACAGTCCCGTCTATCCGCGCTGGCATGCCCGCTCCGTAGTCGATCTCCACGCTTGGGCCATACGCATCGAATGCTTCCCCGGCGGTCTCCCGGAGAATGCGCTTCCCGTACTCGTCGTGCTGCCCCATCAATCCATCCGAAATACGTTTGTGCCTAAACTCGTCTCGACGACGACCGCACCGTTACTCCCTCCGAATCACCCTGGTCCGCACGTCTAAGCGGCGCGCAAGCGCCTTGAGTTCACCCGGAAGCTCCGTCTCCGTTACGAGCCAACACTCAACCGCCGGTTCTCGCCGCACGTCCTGAGCGGCCATCACTGCCCGGTATTTGACGCATTGGTACACACCGCGGCGAAGATCGTTCCAGTCCGAGTCCCTCGATTTCACCTCGATGCCGACAGTCCCGTCCTTCGCCACCGATACCACGTCCACTCGATCACCCGACAACAGCTCAACTTCCGTCTCTGTGTTCTCGGGGCGCAACCCGCGGCGAACTAAATTTGGCTGGCGTTTCACCTTGAGTCTTAACGCCCTGTGGTTCACGCCTTCGCCGCCGCCACCACGCCCCGTACCGTCTCTTTCCTTGCCCCTCAGGTCGTCGTCCGCGCCCGGCAAGCGACGACCGTACACGAGGCGATAAACTTCGCTCCAACGGTCATACGCGTAAACGCGCGCGGCCTCCGCCTCGACCAATTCACGCCAGCGGGGATCCTTCTCCGCACCGTCGCTCCGCAACCAGCGAATGTTCGGATGTCGGCTTGCGAGGTAGCCCACAGCCCCCGAACCGGGCAGCCCGGTGTTTGACTGAACGAGCAAGACGTTGAGCAGTGGTGCGTCTGGGACGTCTTTCAGAATCGCATTCATGGCTGCGCCAGCCACCCTACCCATCGCGACTGTGAAGATGACGCCGAATCCCCAGTCACCCTCCAGCCGGCGCTTGGCCTGTCCGTAGGTCATAGTCCTGCGCAGTCTCGCGGCATGGATCAACCACGCGGTGAGCGGCTTTGTCGCCTTGTCACTCTCTAGGTTTTCGTAAGTTGGTGGGATCAACGCCACTTGCCACATTTCTCATTCTATGCGTCTTGTGATCGGATCATACAGTCGGACTTGATGGAGTGCTGGCATCTCTGCCGAGGCGCGACACCCGTGCGAGGGGATCCGCGTTGCACGCTTCGCCTAAAAAAACCTCTATCTGATTGTTTAATAATATATTAATGGTGTATTGATGACGGTCGGCATGGCGGAAATCCATGTCGGCGCCGGGGCGGACGTCGACCGTGCGGTGTTCCCCCGATCAGTAGCGAACAGTAAAGCGGCGGCCGAGGCCGCAGATTGTTGTAGAGGTTTCAGGTAAGCGGATAGCTCGGATGGGGATCAGGCGGCTTGCTGGGAGTGTATGAGGGCGCGGCGTCGTCCCACCGCCCGGAGCGCGGAAGCGCCAGCGGGCTCAATTCACCGCAGGTGGGACCCGGTGAGGACCCTTCGGGCCCAATTCGAAGTGTTGAATGGAGCGCGGTGCCGAAGGCAGGCGCTCCAGGGACGTTGAACTTGGCGTTTCGCCCTGAGAGCCTAAGCCCCTGTTAGGGCTCGGTAAGCCGGTAGATCGACAGGTTGCCCTTGCCCAGCGAGGAGGCGATGGTCTTTCCGTCATTGTCGTACTCGAGAGACTCGAGGAACCGTCCGTTGAGAAAGCCGCCCTCGATGCCGGACAGCGTGCCGACGAGGATGCGCCGCGAGAGCTGGTTGGCGAGGTACTCGGCTAGGGAGTCGTGGCGTCCGGTGTCCTTGCCGCCGACCGGCTTGGCGATGAGAGCCGCCGCGCGCGGAAAGCGCTGGTCGAAGGCGATGGCAATCTGGTAGGCGGTGAGGAAGGGCCGACCGAAATGATGCCCGTCGTTGGGAACCGACGACAGGATTTGGCGAATGTGCGTCTCGATCGAGTGGTCTTCCCAAATGGACATGTGGAACTCTCAGGGGCAATCAGCGTCGTTGGGGACGAGCGCGCCATCGCCGGGAGGGTCTTAGAAAGCGTCCGGTGGCGTCACTCAAGCTTTTCATTTGTGTGGTATAAATTGCGGTACGACTATTATAACATATTGTTTTTATTGGAGTAATGGCGGAGAGGGAGGGATTCGAACCCTCGATGAGCTATTAACCCATACACACTTTCCAGGCGTGCTCCTTCGGCCGCTCGGACACCTCTCCGGTGGCGATTGGAGGAAACCCGGCCAGCCAAACCCCGGCACCCGAGTCCGTCGCTTCCGTCGCTCCTTCTGGACGTGGCGCGATTCACAACTCGTGGTCGCGGGACGGGCGTGGTCGCCTTCATCGCGAGGTGTATCGTAGCTAGCCGGCAATGAATGTGGCAAGTGACGGTCGGGGCTGGCCGGGGGCGGAGAGGGAGGGATTATTCGCCGCCTTCGGCGGCTCACCCCTTTCGGGGCCGCTCGGCGACTACGTCGCCTGCGCGTTCTCTCCCCGCCTGGCGGCGGCTCGAGTCGAACCCTCGATGGGCTGTTAACCCATACACACTTTCCAGGCGTGCTCCTTAAGCCGCTCGGACACCTCTCCGGTGGCAACTGGAGGCGACCCGACCAGCCACACCCCGGCGCCCGAGTCCGCTGCTGCCGCTGCTCCCTTCCGGGCCTGACGGGGTTCACAACTTGTCGTCGCGAGGGGACCGGCGGGGTCACCATCGTTGCGGTGAGTATCGTAGCCAGCGCGCGGGGAAGGTGGCAAGTGACGATCGGCTTTTCCCGGTGGATGACGGTTTCTACCGGCGTATCCGTTCGCGTACGCTAAAGAAACCCTCAAGACACCCAGGAATAGGCGCTTATGCCACAGGAATCCAGCGGTCCCACTGCGCGCATAGCGGAGCGTGTCGTCAACACCCGTTTCGAGGATCTTTCCACTGAAGCGGTCACCGTTACCAAGCAATGCCTGATGGACTTCATCGGCGTCGCGTTGGCGGGGACCGGGCAACCACTGGCGCGGATCCTTCTCGAGGAGGTCGAGGAGCAGGGTGGCCGCTCCCAGGCGTCGATGTTTCGCACCGGCAGGAAGGCGAGTCTCAGCCAGGCGGCGCTCGTCAACGGGACCGCGGGCCACGCGCTTGACTACGACGACGTCAATAGCGCATGCAACGGCCACCCCACGGTGCCGGTCGCGCCTGCAGTGCTGGCGCTCGCCGAGCACAATGGATCTTCGGGGCGCGACGTGGTCCGGGCGCTTGCGTGCGGCATCGACGCCGAGTGCCTGGTGGTGAGTTACACGGGACGTTCGCCGTACCGGCGCGGATGGCATTCCACGGGCACGGTGGGCTGCTTCGGCGCCACCGCGGCCTCGGCGCAGCTTCTTGGGCTCGATGCCGATACCACGGCCCAGGCGTTCGGCATCGCCGGCACCCAGGCGGGCGGCCTGAAGGCCGTGTTCGGCACCATGAACAAACCTCTGCACGCGGGGCACGCGGCCGCGACCGGCATCGTGGCGGCGAGCCTCGCGAAGCGCGGCTATTCCAGCCGGCCCAACATCCTGGAGGCTGCCCAGGGATTTGGTGCCACGCAGAGCGACGAAGTATCCCCGGAGAAATTCGAGCGCGACATCGGCGCCGTCGATTCGTTCGTGCCCGACACCAACTACAAGTACCACGCCGCGGGATACCTGGTGCACTCGGCGATAGAAGCGGCCAAGGCGCTCCAGGCCGATCACGGTTTTGCCACCGATGACGTAGAGAGCATCGAGATCAAGGTGGACAGCGGGCATTTCACGACCGTGAACATCCCGTCACCCAGCACCGGGCTCGAGGCGAAGTTCAGCCTGCGTTTCGCGGTGGCCATGGCGCTGCACGGCGTCGACACGGCCCGTATCGAGAGTTTCAACGACGATATCGTCAAGGATCCCGCCCTGATCGAGACGCGGGACAAGGCGCATGTCGTCGCATTCGACGAGCCGGCGGCGGATACGCGGGTCACCATCACGACCACGGATGGGCGCGTGGTATCGCTTGACGTGAACGTGGCCATCCCGGAGCGCGACCTGGAACTGCAGTGGCGGAAGCTCGAAGCGAAGTTCCACTCGCTGGTCGATCCGCTGATGGGACTGGATACCGCAGACCAACTCGTTGCCTGGTGTCGCGACCTGGAGAATCGTGGCGACCTAAGCGGGTTCTGGGATCTGCTCCGGGCGTAGTGCGGCAGGACATGGCGGCCGTGCCGCCGTCTCAGTGGTAGCCGTCTTTCAGGGGGCGCGCTCTCCAAACTCCTTTGCATGTGCAGCTCGGTACTTCCCGGAGATACCGTTGTCGCCATTTGGTCCGCAGGGAATAGGTGGCATGCGCGCAAGGGCAGTCACGCGGATAGTGTGCGCATGGGGGTCTCCTGAAGGGTGGGCTCGTACATCGTCATCCGATCCCGACGGTGCGGTCAATTTCGGGGGCGATCTATCCGCCATCTCGCACACGCATTGCGAACACCTTCCATGGAACAAACGTGTCCGGGGAGCGCCAGCGACCCGGCACGATTGTTCCATGGTCGACGAGCGGGGCCGGGCCACAGGCGAAGCCGAAGGCGCCGGCTGTGGGGCAC
>DAOUKN010000012.1:0-1634 GCA_034421255.1 Chloroflexota bacterium
GATCGAACCGCCGTCGCCGCCGTCCCCGCCGATCGGGGGCGCAGGCGGCCGGCAGCCGCTAGCACGCCCGGCTGGGCGATGGCATTCAGCACGGGTGGGTGGGTCAATCGGCGTGCGGACTGTCTCGACGTTGCCCGTGCGTGATCAGCGCTACGGCACCGACAGGAAACGCCTGGCAGCATGGGGTGTCGGAGATACACACTACGTCCAATGGAATCTGCCCTCGGCAGCCGAACGTAGGGCGGTACGAAGGAGGCTGACATGACTCGACGACGAGTGCTCATCGGCGGCGGAACGGTCGGATTCATCGTGGCGGTGGTGATTGCCTATTGGCTCATATCGCCGCTCTTTCGCGACACCGTGGTCGACGAGGCCTTTCCATTCGAGCTACCGGAACCGGCCGCGATGGAGACCATGACCGAGGAAGAGAAGCAGGAGATGGCCGCCGAATTCGAGGCCGCCATGCCCACCTTGATGGAGATCGAGGCTCTCGCCGAGGCGGACCGCATGGCCGTCCAGGAAAGGGTGATGGAGGCGGCCGCCGTCATGCCCGACACCGTGATGGATGAGCCGATGCCCGCCATGCCCAAGCCGGAGGCCACGCCGAAGCCCGAGGCCACGCCGCAGCCCGAGCTATTGCGCGAGGGCCAGTTCCGAGGCGCCGACGACTTTCACCGCGGCTCCGGAACCGCCACCATCTTCCGCACGCCCGACGACAAGCTGGTGCTGCGCCTGACGGACTTCATGGTCACCAACGGTCCGGCGCTGAGCGTGCTGTTGTCGTCGTCTCCCGCGCCGGCGTCGAGCCAGCAGCTGGGCGACTACATCGACGTGGGCGCGCTGAAGGGCAACATCGGCAACCAGAACTACGAGATCCCGGCCGGCACCGACCTTTCGGCGTACAACAGCGTCGTCATCTACTGCGTGCCGTTCCACGTCGTGTTCGCGACCGCCACCCTCCCCGCGTAACGTGCGCCGCCGGCGCGCCGGTCGCCTGGTGACGCGCCTCGCGCGTGAGCCTGTGCTGATCGGCGCCCTGGCGGGCGCGGCGGCGGCGCTCGTGTTCCTGGTTCCGGCGACGCCCATGGGCGGGTTCGATGGACTGCTGGGTTCGCCGGTCGACGACGCGCTGCTGGCCGTGCATGTGGTCATCGGCGCCGCGACGGGGGCGGCGTATGCGCGCGTGATTCCGCTGCACCGGCGCGGCGAGCACGCCTCGCGCATCACGCTGGCTCTCATGACGGGGCTGATCCTGTGGGTGGTCGGTCCGCTCACCATCGGTCCGGCGCTCGACGGCGCCGCCCCCACCTGGTCCGTCGAGGCCGCGTCGCGGCACTTTCCCAGCCTCATCGCGCACCTGATGTTCGGCGGCGGCCTCGGCGTGCTGCTCGCCCTGGCGGCTCGCGCGGGGGCCGGCCACGGCGCCGAAGTTCAAACGGCGTCCCGGGAGTCAAAGCAACCGCTGCGCGTGGTGATCCTCGGCGGCGGCTTCGCCGGCTTGGGCGCCGCGCAGCGCTTCGAAGAGCTGCACCGGCGGGACGCGCCCCTTGATGTGACCCTGGTCAGCCGCAGCAACTTCTTGCTGTTCACCCCGATGCTCGCGGAGGTCGCGTCGAGCGGCCTGGACGCCCAGG
>DAOUKN010000013.1:0-4088 GCA_034421255.1 Chloroflexota bacterium
TACCACGACGGCGGCCCGACGTATTCGGTGTGGCAGGTCGGCAACTGGTTCATGGCGGTCGCGGCGCCGATTGCGCTGGTGGTGAGCGTGCATCGCAAGCGCGGCTTGCCCGGCAGCGGCGGCGATCCGGTTACTCGTGCGTATCTGTCGGCCACCGCGGTGCTGTATGGATCGATCGCCCTCGTCATCCTGTTCTACTGGGGCTGGCTCTGGACCTTCTGGCCGGAAAACGAGACGGGTCTGGCGGCGCAGTCGCACATCAACCACTTTCCATGGGTCGACGTGCTCTTCACCTGGGTGGTTGGGAACACAGGCTTCTACCTGTGGAGCGGCTCTGCCGACTCGTAAGGCCCGGCTGCGGCGCCGCGGCAGGTTGACTGCGCACCGTGTTTAGCCTCCCGGGCCACACCATCGGCGACGCATGGTTCGCCGTTGAGGACGGCGTGGCCCATTGCTTTTTCTGCACATCCCCGGAGCCTCGCCCTTCCTGGCACTGGGATATTGGCCACGCGGTCAGTCGGGACTTGGTGAGCTGGCAATACGTCGGCCTCGCCTTGGTGCGTGGACACGGCGAATCCTGGGACAGTCAAACGCTCTCCACCGGATCCGTGCTTGCGCGGAGAGGGCGCTACTGGATGGCCTATAGCGCGCTGCGCCGGGGCGAGAATCCGCCCACGCGCAAAGTTCATCGCGTGGGATTGGCCGTTTCGGACGATCTGCACACGTGGACCAAGTGCGAGCACAACCCGGTCAATGAGCGCGACCCGCGGCTCTACGAACGGCTTGGCCCCGTTCACAAGGCCTACGGCCAATGGCGGGACCCGGGGCTCTTCGACGACGGGGACTGCGTGTACCAATACGTCTGCGCCCGCGGCAATTCTCCGGACCGCGACCGCCGGGGCACGGTTGGATTGGCGATCAGCCGGGACATGCGGACGTGGCAGGTCGAGCCGCCGCTGCAGGTTGACTCCATCGCCACCGAGATCGAAGTGCCGCAGGTGTATCGGATCGATGGGCGGTACTACTTGCTCTTCTGCACCTCGGCCGACCGCCTGCTCCCGGCGTTCAAGCGCCGGTTTCCGGGCCACCCGTTTCGCAGCGCCGACTACTCGATGGTCGGCGAATCACCCCTGGGACCGTTCCATCTTCACGGCACCGGTGAGGTTCTGCCCCCGGATGCGCCGGTGCAACCCTATGCGAGCCGTCTCATCCAATGGGATGGGCAGTGGGTCATGCTCGGCACGCCGCACGGCGGCACCCGCCACATCTGCGATCCGATCCCGGTGGTTGCCACCGAATCCGGCATCCGAGTCGCCTGAGCGGCGGCGCCCGAGCTCTCGACTAGCTCATGCCGGAATGTCGCATGGTTCTGTACATTGCCGGCCACGACGGCGAGTCCACAGACCATCAGGGCCGGGAGAGGCGAGGGAACCGTGGCGCAGACCACCGTTGACTACTTTGCGGATCGGGGCTTCACCAACCAGGCGATTTACCGCACCGACTTGGACCGGTGCGAGCCTGCCGAGTCGCTAGGGGCGAATCCGCAGCACCGTCGCTGGCGCGCGATGGCCTACGCAACCGACGACATCTCCGGCACGATGCTGCTGGCCGGACCGAACACGGCGGCGCCCAACGTGCGCTATCCGCTGGACGCGCAGGGCTGGCACGCGGTGTCCATCGGGGTCATGCCGTCCCGTCCCGGCGAGAGCGACGGTCACGCGGTGCGCGTGCGGCTCAGCGATGATCCGGTCGAGACGATGCTCAACAGCGCCAGCGCTGCATCCGTCGGCGTCCACGACAAGGCGATCGTGGAGATGTTCTGGAAGGTCGCCGACCTCACCGACCAGGATCTCCACATCGGTCAGGTCGCCTGGCAGGAAGCTCCCGGCGACGGCATTGGCGCGAGGCGTTGCATGCACGCGCGGATTGCCTACATCAAGGTCGTCCCGCTCACCGAGGCCGAGGTCGAAGCGATGAGCGCCGATCGGGAAGACGCTCGCAATCGAACGCTCTTTGCGCACCAGGACGCGCACGGCCCGCACTGGCTGTGGCGCATGACGACGGCGGATGAGGTTCGGCGTGAGCTGGAGCCGTACCGCGATACGGACTTCTCGCGCATGTATTGGGAATGCGGCCAGGGCGACCTGATGTACAACCTCACCAACGTCGGGCGGCGCTGCACGTTCGACGGGCTGGACGACTTTGACCGCGTCGGCGACCGCCTGCACGCGGAAAGCTGGCGGGCCTTTGCGGCGCAGGGCATCGACCCGTTTCGAGTTGCCCTGGATTACTGCCATGAGATCGGCATGGAGTTCCATGCCAGCTGGCGGGTGGCCGGGTTCCATTTTCCGCCGCCGCACGACCACTTCGACCACGGCGACGGCATCTACAAGCGGCATCCGGAGTGGCGCGGCGAGGATCGGAACGGCGTCCGCACGCCCCGCATGGCTTACAGCTTCCCCGAAGTTCGCGCCCATGCCGTCGAATTGCTGCGGGAGGTGGCGCAACATCCGATTGACGGCGTATGCCTGCTCTACAACCGCCGACCGCCGCTGGTCGAATACGAACGCCCCATCGTGGAGGGATTCACCCGGACGCACGGGGGCTTCCCAAGGTTGCTGCCGTCGGACGATCCAACCTGGCTCAAGTACCGGGCGCAGACGCTGACGCAGTTCATGCGCGAGGTGCGGGAGGCGATGGACGAGGAGGCGGAGAAGCAGGGGCGGTCGAGTCGGATCCAGGTTTCGGCGATTGTCGGCGCCACCGAGCAGGAGAATCTGCAGATCGCGATAGACCTGCGCGCCTGGGTCGCCGAGGGCCTGGTCGACACCCTGATCCCCTACTCGTCCGAGCTGGGGATGGACAGCTCACTGGAGGCGTGGACCGACCCGGAGGCCGCCAGGTGGCTGCTGGACCTGACGGAGGGCACGCCCTGCACGGTTGCGCCGAACATCATGCCGCGCCATTTGTCGCCCGAGGAGTTTCGACGCCGGGCCGACGGCCTCTATGGGGCGGGCGCGCCGCACCTGTTCTTCTGGGACTGCGCCGGACCCGCGGGCCGAGCGAACTATCAGGACATGTGGTCGTCGCTGCGGCGGCTCGGGCACCGTGAGGAAATCGCCGCCTGGCGGGCAGCGGGTGAGGCGGGGCTGGCCACGCCGACCCACAAGCTGAACCTCCTGGGCGACTGGGATCTCAGCTACCAGACGCCCGGGTAGGGCGCCTTAAGTTCGGTCCTCGAGCCGCAGCCAGCGCAGATCGACGCCTCCCGCGGCGTCGGCCGCGGGATGGAGCACGCAGCCAAGGTTCCGGTCGTCGATCATGACGATGTCGGGATAGCCGCAGCGCACGGCGTCGGCCTTGGGAGGCTCTCCGGGAGACGGGGCGGTCAGCCATCCGACGCGTCGCCACGATTCGCCGGCGTCTTCGCTGACGCTGCACGCCACGCCGGAGCGGTTGCCGCGCTCGTCGCGGTAGGCGCAGAGCGCCGCGCCGGACCGCAGGCGGTGCAACTTGATGTTGGCGCCGGCGAAGTCGGCCGGGCGCGGCTGGGTCCAGGTTCGGCCCTCGTCGTCCGAGTGGGCGAACACGCTGGGGTGGCCGCCGAACACCCGCGCCACGGCGAGGAACCGGCCGTCTGACAGCCGCACGACGTCCATGTCGCCGAAGCCGAGCCGTGGGTGCTCGGCGACGATCACCGGCCGGGAAAACGTGGCGCCGAGATCGCCGGTGAACGTCACGCCGGCGCGCCAGCCGACGTCGCGTCCGGTCGTGCCGATGACGGCGAGCATGTGGCGACCGTCGGCCAATTGGTGGGGATTGCTGGCGCCGTAGAGCTCCGTCCATCCTGGGAAAAGGCGGACTTCCGGGCTCACGGACGACCACGTCTCACCGCCGTCGTGCGATGCCCGTGTCGCCATATGCCAGCCGGTGCACGGCTCGTCGCCCGGAAGGCTCGGGTCGATCTGCAGCCGGCCGAGGGCGAGCAGCAGGCGCTCATCGCCGAAGGGCATGACTCCGCCCATATTGAGGCAATCCCAGCCAGGGTGGGCGTAGAGCCCCTCGGGGGGCGTCCACGTCGCGCCGTC
>DAOUKN010000014.1:0-15722 GCA_034421255.1 Chloroflexota bacterium
TCGGCGCGCATGACCTCCACGCAGGATTGGTCGCCGTTCAGCGCGGCGGCCAGCGCGTGCATGGTGAAGGTGGCGCCGCCGCTGGTGGTCTGCGACTGGAGCTTGGCCATGCCCTTGATCACGTCGACCGGACCGGCGGCGTAGCCGATGCGCCAGCCGGTCATGGAGTAGGTCTTGGACCCGGCGTTGAAGGTGATGGTGTGGTCGTAGGCGTGGTCGGAGGTGGCGGCAAAGCTCTTGAAGGTGCGGCCGCCGAACATCAGGCGGTCGTACATCTCGTCGCTGAAGGTCACCACGTCGGTGTCGGCCAGCACCTCCGCCAGGGCGTCGGTTTCCTCGGGGGAGTAGGCGGCGCCGGTGGGGTTGCTGGGCGAATTGAACACGAGCACGCGCGTGCGCGGCGTGAGCGCGTCACGCAACTGGTCCGGGGTGATCCGGAATCCGGCGTCGGCGCCCGCGTTGACGAAGACAGGCACGCCGCCGGCCAGCTTGACCTGCTCCGGATAGGACACCCAGTAGGGCGCGGGAATGATGACCTCGTCGCCCGGGTCGAGCAGGGTGGCGAAGGCCAGGTACAGGGCCTCCTTGCCGCCCACGCTGGCGACCACCTGGTCGGTGCTGTAGGTGAGGCCGTTCTCGCGCTGCAGCTTGGCGACGACGGCATGCTTGAGCTCGGGCACGCCCGAGGCCGGCTTGGCGTATTTGGTCTCCCCACCGTCCAGGGCCGCCGCGGCGGCCGCCTTGATGTGGTCGGGCGTGTCGAAGTCGGGCTCTCCGGCGCCCAGGCTCACGACGTCGATGCCCTGGGCGCGCATCGCCGCGACCTTGTTGCTGACGGCGATGGTTCCCGATTCGGCCAAGTTTTGAACGCGCTGCGAGATCTTCACGGGCCAGCCTTCGGATAAGAGTCGGCGGCGCTCATTGTGCCTGACCCGGCGGTGGTGCAGTGGGACCGCTGGTGATGTCGTAGGCGAACACGCCTTCGCGGAAGAGATAGGCATTGACCTCGCGGTCGAGCCGCCGCTGGTAGATCACGTCCAGCGCGGCGCAGGCGCGCTCTAAGTAGCGCGAAGACAACGCTGCCACGTTGGCCGCGACGAGGCGGACGGCTTCGACGCCCCCGCGCCGCAGCGGCCGCAGGGCGCTCTGGAACGCGTCCTGGTCGGCGGGTGCGAGTTCATCTGAAAGCTCCGGTGCTTCCAAGCGCACGCGGGCCAGGTCGGCGGCGAGCTGCGCCGCCATGGCATAGCCCCACAAGAGCCCCGTGTAGAGACCGCGGTTGTAGTAGCTCGCGCCCACGATGGCGTGCACCAGCAGGTTGTTGGCGGCGTCGACGGCTTCCTTCGCTGTGCGCGTGCCGCGGCTGGAATGGCTCAGGCCGGCCGTGGTGCTCTCCGAGGTCAGCGGCACGGGTGATTCGTAGCGCTTTTGGACCTCCGCCACGAGCGGACGCAGGACATCGAGGGTCGGGTCGATGGAGTCAGCCGCCGGATCGGGCCAGGCAGCGCTCCAGGCGCCCAGCGGGGCCAGGAGCGGCTCGATGTCGCCTGCCGTCAACACGTCCGCCGCGTGCTTGGGTCCCGCGAGGCCCGCGGCGCGCGGGTCACGCAGCAACAGGAGCAGGCGCTGGGCCGAGTCCAGCAGGGTGGCCTGGGCCTGGACCGCCGTCAGGATCGAGCGGTCCTCGATGGCCTGCTGCAGCCGTCCCAGCTCAGCTGGCACCCGCGCCGCCTCGCGCTCGATCAACTCGGCCGGCGTGAGTTGGCGAGGAGCGAGAGGTTCGTCGGCAAACCGCGTGACCCGCCCGTCCGGGTCGATCAGAGGCGCCACCGCCTCGTGCCTCGGGCCGCGCAGAGTCTCCGGCGTGGTGACCTCAAGATCCGCGCGCAGCGGTCCTTCGAATGTGACGACGATAAGGTGCCCGCCGCGAACGGGCCGGCTGAACCATCCCAGCGCCGGGTGGATCGCCGCCAACGAGTCCGGCATGGCGGCCATCACGGCGGGGAGATCGGACTCGGCGACGGCCAGCCGCAGGTCCACGTCCGACCAGCGGTCCGCCGTTCCCGCGGCGACGCTCCCCCCAATCCACGCCGAGGCGACTCTCGAGTCGGTCGCCAGCATCGCGCGTGCCGACTCGATGAGCCGAAACTGCGGGCTGTCGGGCGCCAGGTCCGGGCTGGTCGACAGGCTCATCCGCCGCGGCCGATGATGTCGAGCAGCTCGCGGCGAAAGGCGCCTGTGTCGATCGACGCGGCGATGCGCAATGTGGTGGCCTCGCTCGCCACCCGAAACCGGACCTGGCCCGCCACGACCTCGGCGCGTCGGGGCGTGAGGCCGAGGCGCAGAAAGTCCTCGCCGAGGGCCAGCGTGAGCGCCGCGGGGTCGTACATGCTGGTCCAGTCGCGGTCGCGCCGGTCCAGGTAGGTTTCCAGCATGAGCCCCAGCGCGGGGCCAATGCCCGGGGCGCGTCGCACGCGGTCAAAATCGGCCCGCCGCAGCTGCGCCTGCGAGGTGACGAGGAATTCGCCCACGCGCACGCGCCGGCCGCTGTTGCACACGGCGGCCGCGGCGGCGGGATCGGTGCCGAAGTTGTGCTCGCGCGGGTTCGTCGGATCGTGCCGACCGCCCATCATCACGATTCCAGCCAGGCGGTTGAGGGCCTCGGGACGCTCGGCCACCAGGGCGGCGGCGTTCGTGGCCGGACCAATGGTTGCCAGCCACACGGGCTCGGGCGCGGTGGCGATCACGTCGGCCATGAGGTCGACGGCCGATCGGGAATCGCGGCGGGCATCATCACGGCCCTGGGGCACCGCCACGTCGCCGGAAAGGGGGATGCCCTCAATGCCGGCGCTCGGTTCGCCCGCGGCCACGGGAACATCGTCGACGCCCAATTGGTCCAGCAACCGCAGCGTCAGCGCCGCCCGCCAGCGCGTGTCGCCGAGCACGGTGGTCACCGCGCACAGGCGGATTCCGGGATGCCGTGCGGTGAATGCCAGGGCGAAGGCATCGTCCACGTCGTCGCCGATATCCGTGTCGAGGATGAGCGAGATCACGTCGCGCGCCGACCGTGGGCCAATTCGTGTTCCCCGGGTTCCGGCTTCGAGGTGCGGACTATCCAGGAGTCTAACGATGCTGGGAGGTCAACTCGCTGCGCGGATCATCGCTTACCGGCGGCGGCACGCCATGCCATCCCGTTCCTCCAGGCCGGGGCGGCAGCGTTCGGCGGTGGCAAACGACGGTCCCGTCCGGCCCGTTCAGTCGTAGTCTACGGTCAGGTGTGGGGTCGTCGGGAGGGCCTGGCAGGTCAGGACAACGCCGCTGGCCACCTCAGCGTCCGTGAGAGCCATCCGCGCACGCTGGTGGACGGCGCCATTCCGCAGCCACGCGCGGCAGGCGCCGCAGACGCCCGACTCGCAGGAGTAGGGAGGCATGCTACCGGACGCGCGCACCGCGTGCAGCACCGTCTGGCCGGCAGCGACTGGGACGGTCAGCGTGTTGTCGTTGAGCCGCACCCGTGCCTCGGCGGCAACTCCGAGGACCGAGTCGTCCGGCGGCGTCACCGCGCCAAAATTCTCGCTTTGAATGCGGACGTCCGGCACGTCCAGCCCGCGCAGGGCGGCGCGCACGGCGGCATTCATGCCACTCGGCCCGCAGACGTAATAGCGGGCGTCCTGGGCGTAGGGCGGATGGGCGTCGATGAAGGCGGCGACGGCAGCGGCGTCGATGCGGCCGTGCCGCCAGCAGCCGAAGGTCGACGAATCGGCGGGTGCGGACAGGATATGCCGCACGGTCAGCCTGCCGCCGCCGGAAGCTTCCAGTCTGGCGAGGTCCTCACGAAAGATGATGGTGTCGGCGTTGGCGTTGCCGTAGGCGAGCCGGGCCACGGAGTGGGGTTCGGCGGCGAGGACGGAGCGGATCATCGCGAACAGCGGGGTGATGCCGCTGCCAGCGCCAAAGAAATAATGGGTGCGCCGCGCCTGCGGGTCGGTATCCAGACAGAAGCCCCCGAATGGCGGCAGTACTTCAACCTTGTCGCCCTCGCGGACATGGTCGTTGATGTGGTTGGACACGAGGCCGCCAGCCACGCGCTTGACAGTAATGCGCAGCGGGGCCCCGTCGACCGGCGTATCGGAGATGGAGTAGGTGCGGCGGACCTCGGCGCCGTCAATTCGCAGACGTAGGGTGATGTGCTGGCCGGCGCGCCAGCGGAACGTCCCGCGGCTCGCTGGCGGCACCTGGAAGACAACGCTGGTGGCTTGTGGCGTCTCCGCCTGGGTTGCGAGAACGAGCAGGCGGTGAAATTCGCCGCGCATCACGCATCGCCCGCCACCCACTCCTGCACCAGTTGCTGGTGCCGCCGGACGCCGGCCTCGCCGCGGACCGAGGAGGGGCCATGCTCGAAGTAGGGGCTTTGCAGCGACCGCTGCTGTTGCTCGCATGCGTACACGTCCTCGGCCATAAAGTCACCTGACGCCATGGGGTCATCGGAATCGCCGTCGAATTTGCCTCGGATCCGGCCAGCCCAAAAGCCGTAGGAACGAACCGTCTGGTGCATGAAGGCCCAGATCGAGGCATTCGCTGTTTTGGTGCGGGTCACCACGCGCGTCCGGTCGGGGGCGAGGGGCGTGACGTGAAATACGGACCAGGAACTCTCGGTCTCGGCCAAGCCAATGCCGGGGAACAGCATCGGTACCCATGCGCCAGCCTGCTCCGCGGGGATAACCAGCGGGTACGGCGCGTTTTGTTCAATGCGTTTGGCGTAGTCCGGCACCAGCGGCTCCCAAAAGGCGAAGTGCGGACCCACGAACCCCGATGCGATGCGCGAATGGTCATACATCGCCAGGGTGCCGGAGTGCAGGTGCGCCAAGTGGTAGCCGTCGATGTAGTTCTCCACCACGATTTTCCAGTTGGCCGCGATGGTGTGCTCGGTGCGACCTTTCGGGTACTCCACCAACTGGTCCACGTCGTGGGGGCCGAGGTGGGACTCAACGTCGCCGAACCAGCGCATGATGGAACCGGCGTTTGCCTCGGGGTGCACCCACAGCATTCCGCGCCAAAGGTCAACGGAAGCGGCTTTCAGCGCGATGCAGCCCAGGTCGAGGTCTGGGAACTCCTGCTCCCGGTTGGGCACGGAGATGAGCTGTCCCTCAAGGTCATACGTCCAGTCGTGGTAGGGGCAGACGATGGCGCGCTGGGTTTGTCCGACGGCCCGGAGCAGTTGCGTGCCGCGGTGACGGCAGATGTTGTGAAAGGCGCGCAGCCTGCGGTCGCGCCCCATGACGATGAAGATGTTGTTTAGTCCGGCCTGCACCGATAGATATTGCCCCGGCTCGCTGATGTCCTCGGCAAAGCCCGCGTAGGCCCAAGTGCGGGAAAAGATGCGCTCCCGCTCGTGGTCAAACCACTCCTGGGAGGTGTATGCCTCGACCGGCAGGACGGGCATGGTGCGGCGGCGGTCCATGGGCGCCGGCTAGCTCGTGGACCACGAGAAGACACTGCTAAGAATGGTCAAGCAGGCCAGCGCTAGCCACGAAACGCTGATGACCCAGAACAGAACAGGGCTATCGCGGCGTCGAACCGTCTGTACCACGAACGCTTGCTGCGCCACGATGCCGACGATGGCCCAATAGAAGAACAAGACACCCCACACCCAGAACCATCCCAGCGCAGTCGCCGCCAACAGCACTACCAGCGCGACGACCGTCGGCACCTTAGTCCGGGCGGCCATTTCCACCAAATGGCGCATGGTCTCACTCACCCTCTCGGAGACTTTCGCGGCAGTCTACGCCGTCGGTGCGCCCGGACTGCCCTCCCGTCGTCGTCCAGGCGCGCCTTGCGGAGCATGGCCTTGGTGATTTGGGCGCGGTGGCGCTGGACGAACGCCGCCACGCCATCGGGGTCCACCACGGACAACGGCCGCAGCGCCCAGCCGATGCCCAGGCGGACGAAGTGTCGCCGGTCGTGGATGCTCGCTTCCAGCAGGTCGAGCGTCAGCTGCGGTCGCGGCGACTCGCCGATGGGCGGCACGCGCCCAATCCGCCGCAGTCGCCGCTGGGTCGGCCCGTGAAGGCCGTCGTTGAGCGACACCGTCGCCACAAGCGCAATGCGCCGGAACCAGAACGGCGATTCGCGTACCGCCCAGGCGCGCAGCACGTCCTCGTCGATGACGCTGGCTTCGAGATGGCCCGCCACGAGCAGCAGCGAGATCGGGTCGGCCAGCGCCCAGGTATCCGGCGCGCCGCTCCACGTCTCGGTGAGCCGCCAGGACTCAATGGTGAAGGCCGGCTGGGCCGCCAGCATCCAGATGGCGCACCAGGCCTCTTCCAGCGACGCGTCGAAGAGCCTTGCGAGCAGGGGCGGGTCCGACGGCAGCCCGAAATCCTGGACGAATCCGGTGAGCACGCGCTCGGCACCGGGCATCGACGTACCAATTACCCGGCGCCGCTCCAGCTTCAGGTACTTGGCCTCGCCCGCCGCGCGCACCGGGTCGGCGACGGCTTCGAGCCGCGAGCGCAGCTCTAGCGCCGGGTCATGTGGACCGCAGAAGCGCGGATCGGTCATGGCAGGTTGCACCGCCGAGGCGGCGAAGGGATGCAGTGGCGTCCCTGGTCGGCGTCCCAAGCGCTTGGGAGGCGCGGGGGCATTTGCGATGCTCCAAGTGGCGACGCTCCACCAGAATGACAGGCGGCTGGCGGCGTCGACCTCGGTGCTAGAGTAATCCGCCCGCACCACGGCCCCCGTCGTCTAGAGGCCTAGGACACCACCCTTTCAAGGTGGCGACAGGGATTCGAATTCCCTCGGGGGCGCCATTGCGCGTCCGCGCTACTGACAGTCCCCGCTATTGGGGACCATGCAGATGAACTGCAGCGGCGCGGCACCGGTGTTCTGGAACTGGTGCATGGCCATGGGCGGCACGAAGACGGCCTGGCCCTGCGCGAAGGGCTTGAGCCCGTCATCCGTGAGCAGGTGCCCGCTGCCGCTGACGATGAACACCTCGTGCTCCCAGGGATGCTGGTGATGATCGGTGGCGCCGCCGGCCTCGACCTCGAAGAGCCGCATGCCGAAATTCGGCGCGTCGTCCCGATGGGTCACCAGGTTGCGCTTGATGACCTTGCTCGGGGCGTCGGGGTAGACGTGCTCCGCGACGACCTCGCTGGGATCGACGACCTTGGGTTGCATTGGGTTTCTCACTTGGCGGATCCGCTATCCCATCGTAAGTCGCGGCGTGGGCCGCCGAAAGTAGCATCGCGCCGTTGCCACGGGCGCGATGCATCGCGGAAAATGCTTCGCCGCGAACCTGCTCGCCCCGCCGCTCAATGCCAACCGTCACCATCCGCATTCCCCAGGTGCTGCGGCACCACACCGCAGGGGCGCGCAGCGTCGAGGTGGAGGCGGGTGCGGTGCGGGAGGCGCTGGAAGCGCTCTTCGCGGTCTATCCGACGCTGCGGGAATCGCTCACGCCGGCGAGCGGCGACGTGCTCGAGGCCACGAACCTGTTCCTCAACGAGCGGGACGTGGTCACGATCGACGGCCTGGCTTCGCCCATGAACAGCGGCGACACCCTGACGATCCTGCCGGCCATGTCGGGCGGCGGGCGGAGCGGAACGCGCGTGGGAAACTCCGGGAGGCTTTTGCAACGACATTGGGGGCAATAGACATGACTCGAGGCATCTTCTTCGGCGTCATGGCGGCGGTCCTTCTCGCGGTTTCCCTGGCCTGCTCCGAAGCTCCCGAAGCCGTCCGGATAGGAACCGAGGGCGCCTATCCGCCCTACAACTTCATCAACGACGCCGGTGAGATCGACGGGTTCGAGCGGGAGCTGGGTGACGAGCTGTGCCGGCGGGCCAATCTCACCTGCACTTGGGTCATCAACGAGTGGGACACCATCATTTCGAATCTCGTGGCCGGGCAATACGACACGATCGTGGCCGGAATGAGCATCACGGTGAAACGAGACGAGGTCATTGATTTCTCGCAGCCGTACCTCCCACCCAGCGTGACGGTGTATCTCGCCGTGGCCGGCGCCGGCGACGAAGTGATCAATGGCAAGGCGGCCGCACAGGGGGCCACGGTCCAGGCCGACCACCTGGCGTCGCAATCGGGCGCAACGCTTCTCGAGTACGAGTTGGTGCCCGACGCCATTGCGGCCGTGCTGAGCGGCGAGGCGGATGCGGCGCTGGTGGACCTGGCGTTCGCGCGCGACAGCATGGCCGAGCACGAGGGGATGCTGGCCATCGTCGGGCCCGAGGTGAATCTCGACCTCGGCGTCGGCATTGGCGTTCGAGAAGACGACGGCGAGTTGAAGAACAAACTGAACGAGGCCATCAGCGACATGAAGGGCGATGGCTCGCTGAACGCGCTGATCAGAGAATGGTTTGGGAACGATGCAAACCTGTTCTAGGTAGGCCGGTCAGAGCCCTGTTGAATCGGGCCCCGCCCTACCCTGTCCTTCAATTCGTGGCCGCAGTTCCCCTGACAACCCAGGCGGCCATGTCCGCCGGTAGGGATTCGCCCCGTGGGCTCTGACGCGCGCCCTCGCGGAGGAGCTACGCCTCCGCGGGAACCAGTGGCTCGATCACGCTCAGGTCAGTCGAGGCCCGCGCGATATCCAGGTCATACATACGCTGGAGATTCAGCCAGTACTCCGGCGTCATTCCGAGCGCCTTTCCGATCCGCAACGCCGTATCCGCCGTGACAGTCCGCCGCCCATGGACGATCTCGTTTATACGCCGTGGGGAGACGCCCATCGTCCGGGCGAGCCGGTACTGCGTGATCCCCAACTCTTCCAGCATCTCCGCCAGATGGACTCCCGGATGGATCGGGGCCATGGTGTCCATTCGACACCCTCCTCTAGTGATAATCCACGATCGCAATCTCCATCGCGCCCACGTCAGTCCAGCGGAAGCACACGCGCCATTGGTCATTGATCCGGATGCTGTACTGGCCGGCACGGTCGCCGCGCAATGCCTCGAGGCGATGCGACGGGGGCACCCGCAGGTCAGACAAACGGGTTGCCGCAACCACGCGCTGGAGCCGCATCCGGGCTCGTCGCTGGATGTCTGCCGGCAGCCGACGCACGCTTTGGCCGTTGAAGAGCTGTTCGGCGCGCCTATCGGCAAACCGCTGCATGCTTGATAATAACGCCGCAGGATAATAGCGCCAAGTCAATCATCCTCACCCACGACCCTCCGCACCTCGGCAGGGGCGGGCAGGCGGAGGACGGCGGAAACCGCTCGGCCGGCTCCGAATACCGCGCTAGATCGTCTTGCGCTCGGGCGGCGGGACTGACAGGCGCCGGGTTTCGGCGGTGGACACGTCCACCACGGCGGGCTGGCCTTCCTGGGTGGCGCGGATGGCGCGCTGGAGCGCCGGTCGCAACTCGGCCACGGTGGAGACCTTCTCTCCGTGACACCCCAGGGCCTTGGCCACGCCCGCGTAGTCCCCGTACAGCGAGGACACGCCGAACTTCTCGATGGCGGTGGGGATGTTGCGATCGTAGCCGCTGAAGATGGCGTCGTTCTTGATGACGCTGAGGATGGGGATGTTCTCGCGCGAGGCGGTCTCCCAGTCCATGCCGGTCATGCCGGCGCCGCCGTCGCCCATCACGTTCACGACGAGCTTGTCGGGATTGGCCAGCTTGGCGCCCATGGCCAATCCCAGCGAAAACCCGAGCTGCGAAGACTGCCCCCAGCCGAGATAGCTGCGCGGCACGGTGGCCTCGTAGAACACGCATTGGATGTCGCGGGTGGCGCCGGACTCGTGCGTGACCATTGACGTGTCGGGATCCAGCAGGCTCCATAGCTCACCGAAGAGGCGGTAGCCGTTGACGGGGTCACTCGCGTCATTGAACTCGGCGGCGAAATCCGCCCGCCAGGCGCTGCGCAGCTCGCCGAGATTGGCGGCCGTGCGACCACGCAGCTCCTGCTGCGGCGCGCCCACGCGAGACCGCAGGACCTCGGCCAGTTGCACCAGAAACAGCTTGGCGTCGGCGCAGATGGCCACGTCGGCGGGGTAGACCTTGTGCAGGTCCGCGGGATCATTGGTGGCGTGAATGATCGCCTTGCCGTCGGGAATCTTCGGCGTGAACGGGCTGAGGCTGAGGCTGGTGCCCACGCCCAGCAGCGTGTCGCTGTGCTCCAGGTAGTGCGTCACCATGCCCGTCTCGACGTAGGCGCCCACGCCGGCCGACAGCTCGTGCCGCTCGTTGAAGGCGCTCTTGCCCTGCAGGGTGGTCATGACGGGCGCGCCCAGGAGCTCGGCCACGGCTTGCAGCTCGGCCGAGGCTTCGGCGTAGAGCACGCCCTGGCCGGCCCAGATCAGCGGCGACTCCGAGCGCAGCAGGCGGTCCGCGGCTTCCTCGACGGCCCCCGGATCGGCGGCGCTCCTGACCTGGCGCACCGGCGCGTGCGTGACGGGACCGTCGAACTCCTGGGCGGAGACGTCGGTGGGCATCTCGAACATCACCGGGCCTGGCCGTCCCGAGCGCAGCGCCGCGATGGCCATGCGGGCGCGCTGCGGGATTTGCTCGGCCGCGGTCGGCTGCAGCGCCAGCTTGGTGACGGCGCTGTAGTGCGGCAGGCCGTCGAATGCCGGCGGGATGCCAGCCTTGCGCAGGCCCGGATGGCCCGGAATGAACAGCAGGGGCGACGAGTCGGTGAATGACTGGGCGATGGGCGCGAAGGCGTTTTCGGAGCCGGCGGATTGCTGCACGGTGAAGACGCCCAGCTGGCGTCCGTTGGTCGAGCGCGCCACGCCGTCGGCCATGTTGCCGGCCACGCGCTCCTGTCGCGCCAGCAGCGTGCGGACGCCGCCGCGCGCCAGCGCTTCGAGAATGGGCGTCGTGGGGTAGCAGAACGCCTGCTGGATGCCTTCGGCTTTCAGGATTGCGACAAGCGCATCGGCTCCGGTCACGGCAGCGTCCCCCGGCACGTCAACTGGTGGAACGTTGGCACGAACGCGGCCATCCGGCAACCGTCCGGCGGTCGCTTATGCTGCGCCGATGCGATTCCAAGCGCGACGGGCGCGCGTCGCGGTCGTCTGCGCGGCGGCCTTCGCGGCCGTGGTGGCGGCGGTCTACTTCCTGATCGACAACCAGCGCGCCGCCGGCGCGGCCACGATTGCGGTGGTGGTGGCGCTCGCCGGATACCTGGGGCTGCGCGTCGGGTCGGAGTCGCGCGGCTCGCTGCGGCCCATCATCGTGGGGACGGCGGCGGCTACGGCGATCGGGATCGCGGCGTTCGCTCTGGCGATCCTGCTGGTGGCGGTGACGGGGCGGGGATAGGTCGCACCGCTAACCGCGGGGAGCGGTTGGCGCGCCGGCGTCGGCCTGGTCCGCGGGGAAATCCGCGTCGCGCGTCGTGCGCAACGGAATCTCGGGCAAGAACGTGGCGATGGCGAAACCGACGAGCATGAGCCCGGCCGTGACCACGAACAGCCCGCGCAGGGCGTCCGCAAGGCTGAGGCGCAGCGTCTCCAACAACACCTCGCCCACGGCCGCACCCTCGGCGCCCAGCGTCGCCAGCGAATCTCGCATCGCGGTCATGGCCTCCGGAGCGAACAGAGCCTCCGGGTTGCTGGCCTCGGCCAGGCGCTCCGGTCCCAGCGCCTCGCGCACCCCTGTCGGGAGCCGCTCGCGCAGGTTGGCGGCGAACCACAGACTCAGCAGCGACCCCATGAGCTGCGCGCCAACCGTGGACCCCATCGAACGGAAGAATCGCGACCCCGCCGTCACCTCGCCCAGGTTGCGGTCGGGAAAGGCATTCTGCGCCACCACGACCAGCACCGAGAACGGCCCGCCAATGCCCAGACCCATGACCACCATGTTGCGCACGAGCTCGAGCTCGGTGGTGGACGCATCCATGCGAGTGAGCAGCACCCCGCCCACGATGCCGACGGCGAACAGCACCAGGATCAGCGCCTTGTAGCGACCCGTGCGGGACATGATTTGTCCAGACGCGATGGCGCTGACGATGAAGCCGAGCAGCATGGGCACCAACACCGCGCCCGAACCCGCCGCGCTGGAGCCGATCACGGCCTGCGCGAAGAGCGGGATGTAGAGCACCGCGCCGATCATCCCGCCGCTGACCAGGAAGGTGGTGAGGATGGCCACCACGTAGACGCGATTGGTCAGGAATGCCAGGTTGATCATGGGGTCGCGGGCCCGGCGCTCCAGGACCACCAGCACACCGAGCATGGCGGCAGCGCCCAGCAGCAAGCCGACGATGGGCGTCGACAGCCATGGAAAGCGCCCGCCCGCCCACGAGAACGCCAGCAGCAGCGGCACCACGGCTCCGACGAGCGCCAGCGCGCCCGCGACATCGATCGACCGCCGTCCGCCCGATCGCACGGACGGCAGCCCGAACCAGGCGGCGAGCACCGCGAGGCCGCCGAACGGCAGATTCACGTAGAACACCCAGCGCCAGCTCAGCGTGTCGGTGATCCAGCCGCCGATCGTCGGTCCGGCAATCACCACCACCCCGAACAGCGCCATCAGCGCGCCCTGCCACTTGGGGCGCTCCGACGGCGGGAAGAGATCCCCGATCAGCGCCGGGCCCAGCGCCATCAGGGCGCCGGCACCGAGACCCTGCACGCCGCGCGACAGGATGAGCTGCACCATCTCCTGGCTCGCGCCTGCCACCGCCGAGCCGACCATGAACAGTCCCAGCCCGGTCAGCCAGAGCCGCCGCCGACCGTAGGTGTCCGAGAGCTTGCCCCACATCGGGAGGCTCACGGTCGAGACCAGCGTGTAGGCCGTGAAGACCCAGGCGAAGTCGGCCAGCCCACCCAGGTCGGCCACCACGCGCGGGATGGCCGTGATCACGATGAGCTGATCGAGCGCGGAGAACATCGTGCCGACAACCACCGCGACGATCACCAGCGCCCGCTGGCGTCGGGGCGATGGAGCCTTGACCGAATCTGGTGTGGCGTCGCTCACGTGGTGCTCAGCCCAGGAAATCCGCGAGTATTGAGGAAGCTAACATTTTTTCTAATTTCATGAAGTCATGGTCGGTCGCAGACTGCCGCACCTGGCCTCGGGTGCGGCACGGCCTGCCCGGCGGCATTGCGGCGGGTGTCTGGCTACGCGAGACTCTCAAAGGAGGCGAGCACCGTGACCGACAAGCTGAGCGCCGAAGAGCGGGACATTCTCGAGGGATTCGAGCGCGGCGAATGGCAGTCCGTCGCCAACCTCGAGGACGAAATCCAGGCGGCGCGCGAGGCGGCGCGACAGACGTTCAACAAGACCAAGCGCGTGAACTTGCGGGTCACCGAGCGAGACTTCAACCTCGCGCACGCGCGGGCCAGGGAAGACGAGATTCCCTATCAGACGCTCCTCTCCAGCGTGATCCACAAATACCTGTCCGGACGGCTCACCGAGAAGCGGTAGGCGGAGCCCCTCTCGCGCCCAGGTGTGCTGACCACAGAGGCGTGAGACACGGCTGACAGACGGGTTGGTGGCAGAGACTGTTGGCGGCGTCGGGTGAACTCTGCGGACGATTAGCGTTGGGCCCTGGTCGGGCGACCCATGCGTTGCGCTATAAATTCCTAGGGATTAGCGTAAACTAACCGTCGACGTCTATAATCCCTAGGAGTTTCCACAAAGAACTATGGTTTCTTCATGACCAAGAGCCAGCGACTCTGGTTGCGGGCGGCCCGGTTGCTCTCGGACCCGGGGGTCTTCGATTCGGAACGCGAGCGGGTGCTGGCAGAGCATCCCTTGCTCAACTCGAGCGGCTTGGGGCTCTCGAAGGACACCTCCATTGACTTGGATGCCGCGCGGGATGAGTTGCGGGCCGGCGGGCGTTACGAGGCGGGCATTCGCAACACGCTGGAGTACTTTGCCGAGGCGCGGGTGTCGCTGAGCTATCGACTGCGGGGGTGCGGCTGGGCGCGTCATTTGGACGGACCCGCCCCGCCGAAGTGCTCGAGCTACGGACTCAAGCACCAAGTCGAGTCGTATTTGAGTGCGCGCGGTAGGCGTCGTGCTGACCGCTATACGTCCAACGGGGCGTTCATTTGCGCGGCCCTCATGGCGGGATTGCGAATGTGGCCCTACAAGGATTCGATCAATCCCTACTTCCGCCTGGGCAGGCCGTGGGCGGTTGCGGGCATGCAACCGCAGGACTACCCCCACGCCGCCGACGAGCGCATGGCGAGATTTTGGCGGTGGGCCGTGCAGCGCGAAGCCAACGACCCCCTGGTCGAGGATTTTATTGCCGATACGGTTGAACTCCTGTACAGCGGAGCGGACTTGCAGCAGCTCGAACAGGCCGTGGCGCGGGGCTGCGCCGAGGCGCAAGACGTGTATGAGCGTCTGCGGCGCGAGTTTGGCTTTGAAGTACCCGACGAAACAGTGCCGGCCCGGCTGGGTTTCATGACCGGGCAAATCGACATCCCCGACGAGTTCGACAGCATGGGCGGCCCTGAGATAGAGCAGATGTTCGGGACGATGGCGTGACCTTCTTGCTGGATACCCATGTATTGCTGTGGGCGGCGGGCGACCCGGCACGCTTAACGCCGCAAGCCCGGAACCTGCTCCGCAACCCGGCCACGGAATTGATGTTCAGCGCGGCCAGCATCTGGGAGGTCGTCATCAAGCGCGCGCTCGGCCGAAGCGACTTTCGCGTTGAGCCGCTGCAGTTGCGAGACGGCCTCCTGCGCCACGGCTACGGCGAGCTTGCAATTCGCTCGGAACACACGCTAGCGGTCGGCCTCCTGCCGCCGATTCACAACGACCCCTTCGACCGGATACTCATGGCGCAAGCGCAAGTTGAGAACATCACGCTGCTGACCAAGGACAAGAGGCTGACTCACTATCCCGTCCCCATCCAGGCAGTGTGATGGAGAGACTCAGTTGAGCGACAGTCGCCAGCCCCATCGCGACCCCATGCCGGAGCCGCTGCGGTCGCGGGAGGAAATACGGATTGACGTCGTTGGGTCACCGTTGCGGCCGCGCGTGCGTTGACCTTGGCGAGGGCGCGAGGGCCCCACATCCCCACCACCAATTGCCATGCGAATTACGGCTGTCGATAGCGTCATCGTTCCGCAGGCGGGGCGCAGCTATGTCTATGTGCTGGTGCGCACGGACGCGGGGTTGACCGGCCTCGGCGAGGCGACGCTGATGGGCCGCGAGCGCTCGGTGCGCGAGGCGCTGCGGGACTTTGCGGAGCTGGTGGTCGGCAAGGACCCGCTGCGGCGCGAGTACCTGTGGCACCGGGTATTTCTGAGCGACCGCCGGCGCAGCGGCGCGGTGCAGATGGGCGCGCTGGCGGGCATCGACGTGGCCCTGTGGGACATCGCCGGCCAGGCCCTGGGGCTGCCGATTCACCGATTGCTGGGCGGACCGGTGCGGGACCGCGTGGCGCTCTATACCCACTGCCATGCCAATGCGCCCGAGGAGGTCCCCGACGCCTTCGGTCCGCTGGTAGACGTTGGCTGGGGCGCCGCTAAGTTCCTACCCCTGATCAGTGCCGACGAGCAGGAACGCGGGATGGACGTGCCGGCCGCCCTGCGCCAAGCGGAGCGCATCGTCCGGGCCGCGCGCGGGTTCGTGGGCGAGGCGTTTCACCTGCTCATCGAGACGCACGGACGGTTACGGCCGGACGAGTTCATCGACCTGGCGCGGCGGCTCGAACCCTTCGATCCGTATTTCCTGGAAGAGCCCACGCGACCGGAAGCCGTCGCCCCGCTGCGGCGCATCCGGCGCACGGTGAAGGCCCCACTGG
>DAOUKN010000015.1:0-2116 GCA_034421255.1 Chloroflexota bacterium
CCCGGAGCAGTCCCTGACCGGATACTTTCTCAGCGATCTGGTTGCCGATGTCGCGGTCCCTCGTGACGACGCCAGCCTCTCGCCGATCCTGGACGCCAGCCGCGACATCGACATCGTCTTCGGCTTCATCGAACGCACCGCCGATCACCGTTTCGTCCCGGCGGCGGCGTGCGCATCCGGCGGCCGCCTGCTGCACGTCCACCAGAAAGTCTATTTGGTGACCTATGGCCTGTTCGACGAGGCGCGCGATTTGGCGCCCGGCAGGCAGGTGCGGGCCTTCGACACGGCGCATGGGCGGCAGGCCATGCTGATCTGCGAGGACCTGTGGCATCCCACCAGCGCGGCGTTGGCGGCGGCCGACGGCGCGGACGTGATCTTTGGCCTGTCCAGCAGTCCCGGCCGCGGCGTGGGCGGCGGCGCGAGCGAGCTGGGAAGCGCCGAGACCTGGCACGCGCTCAATCGCCTCTACGCGCAGATGCTCGTCTGCTACATGGTGCACGTGAATCGGGTGGGATTCGAGGACGGGGTGAACTTTTGGGGCGGATCGGAAGTCGTGGCGCCCGACGGCGCCTGCCTGGCGCGAGCGCCGGACTTCGAAGAAGCCCTCGTCATCGCCGACTTGCCCGACAGCCGACTGCGGCGTCAGCGCACCCGGCTGCCGCTGCGCCGGGACGAGAACCTCGAGCTGGTGAGCCGCGAGTTCGCGCGCATCGCCGCGGAGCGGCGCGATGGCATCCAACACTGAAACTTCCCTCCAAGGTCGCGCCCGCCATGGACTCCGGTTGGACACGGCGCTCGCCGAGCAAATCCTGGTGCGGTTCATCGCCGATGCGATCTCGAAGTTCGATTTCACGCGAGCCGTGGTGGCCACCTCGGGCGGCATCGACTCGGCCCTGACCTGCGCCCTCGCGGCTCGCGCGCTGGGACCGGACAACGTGCTGGCGCTCATGCTGCCCTACCGCACCAGCAACCCCGCCAGCCGGGGCGACGCCGAGACGCTGGCGCAGGCCCTCGGGGTCGAAACACAGGTCATCGACGTCAGCCAGGCGGTCGACGGGTACCTGGAAGAGCTCGACGATCCCACAACCCCCGTGCGCCGCGGAAATGTGATGGCGCGCACGCGCATGATCGCGACCTACGACCAGTCGGAGGCGTTTGACGCGCTCGTGGTGGGCACCAGCAACAAGACCGAGCTGCTGCTGGGCTACGGGACGCTGCACGGAGACATGGCCAGCGCCGTCAATCCCATCGGCGACCTTTACAAGACCCAGGTGCGACAGCTCGCGGCGGCGCTGGACCTTCCGGCGTCGATCCTGGAGAAGCCGCCGTCCGCGGACCTCTGGCAGGGCCAGTCCGACGAGGACGAGTTGGGGTTCACCTATGAAATCGCCGATGAAGTGCTCTATCTGCTCGTCGACGAGTGGCACACGGCGGATGAGATCGCGGCGGGCGGCTACGACGCCGACCTGGTAGCGGAAATCCGCCGACGGGTGCAGCACACGCAGTTCAAGCGACGCCCGCCCGTAATCGCCAAGCTCTCCGACCGGACGATCGATCGAGACTTCCGCTATCCCCGCGACTGGGGACGCTAACGGAAGCGAGCGAACGGCAACCGCTCCTGCGCCCCCCTCGCCTACGTATACTCTCGGAGCACCGCGCCGGGCAACTGCCCCACACCGCGCGATTCTCCTGTGTCTGAATTCGTCCTGCGTGAGCGCTTGGCGGCGCTCCTGCGACACGCCCTCGACGCCGCCCTTGCGGACGGCGCGCTGCCGCCGATGCCAACCGCCCAAATTGGGCTGGATCGTCGGGGGGATGAGCTGGCCGACTACGCCAGCGCGGACGCGTTGCGCCTCGCGCGCGGCGCCAAGATGCCGCCGCGCGCCATCGCCGAGGCCATCGCCGCGCACGTGGAGGCCGATGCCGCGATTGCCGAGGTCACGGTCGCCGGGCCGGGGTTCGTCAACATCCGCCTCGACGACGCCTGGGTGCTGGACCAGATCGAGGCGATCGTGAACGCCGGGCCGGCCTTCGGACCGGCGCCGGTCGCCGATCCCCAGCGCGTGCAGGTGGAATACCTGAGCGCGAATCCCACCGGCCCGCTCACGGTGGGCGC
>DAOUKN010000016.1:0-7171 GCA_034421255.1 Chloroflexota bacterium
GCGCCGACCGCGAGCCGTCCGCCAGCAGCGCGACCAGCCCTCCCACGGCGAGCAAGCCCAGCAGGCCGAACACTTGCACGAAGTGCAGCGCCAGCGTGCGCGTGGGCACGACCCCCAACCCCTCGCTGAGCAGGGTGACGTTCAGGCTGTAGGGCAGCCAGGCGACGGCCGCCGCCACGACGATCAATGCGGCGTGGGCCAGCAGCCGGCCCCAGGCACGCGTCCCCGGCCCGACAAGGTGCGCCAGCAGCGCCGCGCCGATGACGAGGACCAGATAGGTCGGCAGGTCCCACGCGTTGAGCCCGTAGAGGCCGCCGACGAAGAGTCCCGCCAGCAACGCGCCCGCCCATGGCGTCCAGCCCCTGACGGCGCCGGGTCGCCACCAGGCCGCGATCCCTTGCAGCGCCAGGCTGGCGGCCACCACGGTGAAGGGCAGCGCCATCACGTGGGGATGGAGGTCACCGAGGATGAAGGAGAAGGCCGGGAACTCGTTGATCGTCTTGTCGGCCACCCCGTCGACCGGCTGACGCTCGATGACCCGCGAGGCGTTCCACCCGATGCCCGGCCAAAAGCCCGTTTGGCCGCGAAATTCCTCGGTCACCACCGCGCGCACGATCGCCAGGTTGCCGGCGACGACCCCGACGACCACCGAGCCGATCGCCGCCTGCAGCGCGCGCCGCGGCCCGGCGCCCAGCATGGCGGCCAGGTCGTAGGCCGCCGAGCCGACACCGACCACCAGCAGGGCCAGCAGCGTGGCGAGGTAGGTGTTGTAGGCTACGCCAGGCGACGCACCCGCCAGGTGCGCCAGCGCGCCGCCCATCGAGTAGCCCAGGTAGTAGTAGTTGATCGTCCCGCCCGCAAACCACGGGTCGAGTGGCGGAAAGTCCGTGCTGCGCATGGTGGCGCCGAGCAGCGCCAGGTCCATGGGTTTTTCGGTGCCGGCGATCTCGGGATTGAGCCAGCGCATGCCCACGCCGACGCCGTAGGCGACCAGGAGCGCCGCCACGCCCCAGAGCCAGAGGCGCCGCCGCGGCCACAGCTCGCGCAGCTCCGTCTGCATGACCCACGCCAGCGCCGTCGTCGCGGCCGCGAAGACCGCGAGCGCGGCCCACGCGTAGGTCGAGCCGTTGCGGAACCAGCCGGTGAACAGGCCGAGCCAGGCGACGTAGTGAAACAGGAAGAATCCGACGGGGGCGGCGAGGGCGAGGCCGCGGGTGGTCAGCCGACCGAAGGCCAGGCGCGCCCACGGCACTCCCAGCACGGCGAATGCGACCAGTGCAAGCAGCCAGAGCGCCTGATCGATCGGTCCGGCCCTCCGTGCACCGGCGCACGCCTCGCGCCGCGCGTCAAGGATAGCCACGCGCCCACGGGCGACCCCCCGACGATGGGTACATCCGTGTTTGGGCGTCTCGCTCGTGGCACGCGTTGGACGGTGGGATTGGGGGGCGTATGCTTGTATTGCACCCCAGGTGGGGTGGGGTAGAAAGAGTGAATCCATGGACGAGGCGACGCGCCGGCTGGTCAATCGCTGGAGGTCAATCGAGGGGCACGCGCGCGGCGTCGAGCGCATGATTGCGGACGAGGCCTACTGCACGGACATTCTCAAGCAGACGCTGGCGATCCAGGGCGCCATCGAGAAGGTCAACGCCGCCATCCTGGAGCGTCACCTTCAGACCTGCGTCGCCGCTGCCATCCGGAGCGACGACCCCGGAGAGCGCGAACGCGTGATCCGCGAGCTGCTCGAGGTCATGAAGGGAACGGGCCACCTGCGCCGGGTCGCGTCGACGGGCGACGTCTTGGAGAGCGTCGCCGAGGCGCTCGGCGACGCCGATCCGATCCCGCAGCCGGCGGCGGCAGCGGACTCGGCGTGACCACCGCCGCGCCCGCGCGCGAGACGACCGCGGTCACGTTTCGGATTGACGGGATGTCCTGCGCCGCGTGCGTCGGACGCGTCGAGGAGGTGTTGTCGGGCGTCGACGGGGTCGCGGCGGCGGCGGTCAATCTCGCGGCGGAATCGGCCACGGCGGAGTTCGATCCGGCCCGCACGGACGCCCTGGCGCTTGCGGCGGCCGTCGAGGCGGCGGGCTACGGGGTGCCGACCAGCGAGACCGGGCTCCAGATTGCGGGGATGGACTGCGCCTCGTGCGTGCCCGCGGTCGAACGCGCGTTGCAGGGCGTGCCCGGGGTCCTCGAAGCCACGGTCAACTTCGCCAGCGGCCGCGCGCAGGTGCGCGCCATTCGGGGGATGGCGCCGCGGAGCGACCTCGGCGCCGCGGTCGAGGCGGCGGGATTCCGAGTGGTCGCACCGGCGGCCGCATCAGCCGCCGATCAGGAGGAGAGCGCCTCTTGGCGCGCCACGCGACGACGCGAGCAACGACTCCTGGGCTGGCAGGCCGCGGCGGCCCTGAGCCTGGGCCTGCTGGTGCTGTGGGCGGGCGCGACCTATATCCCCGGTCTCTGGCGGCCCGAGATGTTCGCAAATCCGGTCGTGCAGCTGGCGCTGGCGACGCCGGTGCAGTTCGTGCTCGGGTGGCGCTTCTACCGGGGAACGTGGAAGGCCTTGCGGCGCGGCGGCGCCGACATGAACACCCTGATCGCCGTCGGCACCACCGCGGCCTATGGATCCAGCCTGGTGTTCACACTGTGGCCCTCGCTGCTGGCGGACAGCGCGGCCATGCATCACTACGACACGGCCATGATCATCATCGGCCTGGTGCTGCTCGGACGCTGGATCGAGGCGCGGGCCAAGGGTCAGGCCTCGGTCGCGATCGAGCGCCTCATGAATTTGCGCCCGGCGACGGCGCTGGTCGAGCGCGATGGCGAGCGCGCCGAGGTTCCGTTGGACAGCGTGCAGGTCGGCGACATCGTCCACGTGTCGCCGGGCGCCAAGATCCCGGTCGACGGCGAAGTGTTGGACGGCGCGTCGGCGGTCGACGAATCAATCATCACCGGCGAGAGCGTGCCGGTGGAGAAGGCCGCCGGCGACCAGGTGGTCGGGGCCACGGTCAACACCACGGGGCGTCTGCGCATTCGCACGACGGCGGTGGATCGCGAGTCCGTGCTGGCGCAGATCGTGCGTCTGGTCGAGCAGGCCCAAGCCACCAAGGCGCCGCTGCAGCGGCTGGCGGATCGCGTGGCCGGGCGGTTCGTGCCCGCGGTGATCCTGATCGCGCTGGCCACGTTGACGGTTTGGGCGGCGGTGGGTCCCGAGCCCAAGGCGGCTCACGCGCTGGTGAGCTTCGTGGCGGTGCTGGTGGTCGCCTGCCCCTGCGCGCTCGGGCTGGCCACGCCCCTGGCCATCATGGTGGGGACCGGCCGGGGCGCCGAGCACGGGGTGCTGATCCGCAGCGGCGAGGCGCTCGAAGCGGCCGGCACGATCGACACGGTGCTGCTGGACAAGACCGGCACGCTGACCCTGGGCGAGCCGGAGCTAGTCGACGTGATCTCCCACAACGGCGTCCCGCCGTCCGAGCTCCTGCGGCTGGCGGCGGCCGCCGAGGTCGACTCCGAGCACCCGCTTGGCCGGGCCATCGTGCGCGGCGCACAAGCTCGGGGCATGGCGGTGCCGCACGCCACGGCGTTCACCTCGGTGACCGGCGGCGGCGTGGAGGCCGTCGTGGAGGGACGGTCGGTCATCGTCGGCACGGCGGAATTGCTGGCGCAGGCCGATGTGCCGCTGGACACCGACGAGTCCGATGCCGCGAGGTTGGCGGCCCAGGGCCGCACGCCGCTATACGCCGCGATCGACGGACAGCTTGCCGGGGTGCTGGCGGTGGCCGACACGGTGCGGCCCGAAGCGGCCGACACGGTGGCCGCGCTGCGCCGCGGAGGCCTGCGCGTCGTGATGCTCACCGGGGACCGACCGGAAACGGCGCAGGCCGTGGCGCGCGCGGTCGGGATCGACGAGGTCCGCGCCCGCGTGCGTCCCGACGACAAGGCGGCCGTCGTGCGCGAGCTGCAAGCGCAAGGCGCGAGGGTGGTGATGGCGGGCGACGGCATCAACGACGCCCCCGCGCTGGCCCAAGCCGACCTGGGGATCGCCATGGGAGCCGGCGCCGACATTGCCATGGCGGCGGGAGACGTCACCCTGGTGCGCAGCGACCTGCGCGGCGTGCTCACGGCCGTGCGCCTGAGCCGTCGCACGGTGCGCACCATCAAGGAGAACCTGGCGTTGGCGTTTGGCTACAACATCCTGGTCATTCCGCTGGCCGCCGGCGCGTTCTTCCCCGTGCTGGGCGTGCAGCTCGACCCGATGCTGGCGGCGCTGGCGATGGCCCTGGAGTCGCTGTCGGTGGTGGGCAACTCGCTGCGCTTGCGGCGGTTCCGCGCGGGCGGCCATTGACGGTCCGGTCGCGCGTGCTAGCCGTCAGTTAGCGGTCGAATTCGCCCCTGCGCCGACCATTCAGCACCACTCCTTGGCATCGGGGAGGGTCTCTGGGCAAGTCGACGACGGATCGACGTTTTCGATTTTCTGGCCGGGCAGATGCAGCTGGTCGCGCAGGTTCACGCTCTGGAGGCCGGCGCTGTGGATTTCGCGCGCGAGCCGCGGCAAGGCGGCCATGTCGCTTTCCAGGGCATGCAGCAGCAGAATCGATCCAGGCGTTAAATCGTCGGACAGATTGCCGAGGACAAAGTCCTGGGAGCCGACGCTCGTGTCCCGGGGACGGAGCCAGCCCTGGGAATCGGCGGTCCACATGGCAACGTGAAGCCCGGCCGACTGGGTGATTCGCAACAGCCGTCCGCGGTCACCGGGAAAGCCCGCGCCGTGCGGCGGCCGCAGGAACCGTTGGCGATAGTCGTAGCCAAGCGCGGCATTGAGTTGACGGCTTGCCTCGTGCAGCTCCCAGCGAATGCGGTTGTCGGTCAACTCGGGCAATGGCAGATGCAAGTGGGTGTGGTTTTCGATCGAATGCCCCTCAATGATCGCGCGGCGCCAGAGCGCCGGCGTCCGCTGGAGCTGCGTGCCGACGGGGAAGAAGGTGATCTTGATCCGCTCGTCCCGCGCAATGTCCAGACATCGCGCCGTCAACTTCGGGTCCCAGCAGTCATCAACCGTGACGAACACATATGGCTGGGTCGGATCGCCGCGGCGGATCACCGGCGGCGCCTCCATTGGATACACGGGAAGGGAGCGTGGCAGAAATGGGGATTCGGGGAAGTAGCCCGCTGCCTGGAGGTAGAGCGGCGTGGGGACCAGCTCGGCGCGCTCGGCTCCGCCTTCCTCGGATAGGGCGATCACGGCATTGTCGAAGCGTTGCAAGGTCACGCCCCGCGCGCGCACCGGCGGCGTCGCCGGCGCGCCCAAGACCGGCCAGTTGCCGAAGGCGTGGTAGGCGTCCGCAAACTTGCCGCTTATCCCCAGATTTGCAGCTGCGCGCCCGGCGCTTGCCGGGGGGATCCCGTGCTCGGCCTCGAGGTATTCGTCGAAGCCGCGCTCGCTCGCCATCGTGAGCAGCGGCGCCGGCCGGATGGTGCGCGTGGCCGGCGACACGTGCAGGACGAGACGCTCGAATACCTGGTAGAGCGATCCGGGTGGCCCATTCCGAAACCGCGCGCTGATGGCCGCGCCCGCGACCGCGCTGCCTCCGAGCGACGCGTAGGTCGATACGAATTGGCCCTGGCGACTATCTTCCACGACAAACCCGAGGTCGGCGCGGTGCTCCGACACGAAGACCAGCCATGGGTTCCGCTCCTGGGCAACCAGCTTGGCCGGCCCCAGGCTCAGCGCGCCGCCGAGCGCGGCCCCCGCGCCCAGGCGAAATATCTGCCGTCGATGGAGCCGCGGCGGGTCGACAGGGAGCGGCGCCAAGGAACGACGAGCCGTGCTCACAGACGCCTCCCGCTGCCGGGGCCGGATTTCCGCGCGCGGAGAGACGCCGTCGACACTGGCGCCTCCCGCTGCCAGGGGCGGGCATCGTACAGGACTCCGGCGGTTTTCCCAAGCCGCCGTGGGGCGGCGGCTCCGCCGCTGCGCGTTGACCTCACCCGGTCTGAGACAGGGGTAGGCGCTGGCCCCTCCTCCAGGCAAAGCGCGGCGTATCATTCGTCTCCAATCGCACCACGGCGCGCCGGCGGTGACCTTGACCCTGAAGCGACCCCTCAACCCAATGCCCGAGTTCGTGGAGCGCGCGTTGCTCGAACGCGGCCTGATGGAGGCCTACCGACAGCGGCCGCCCTATCAACGCAATGACTACCTCGGCTGGATCGACCGGGCGAAGCGGGAGCCGACCAAGCGGCGGCGGCTGGCGCAAATGCTGGACGAGCTCGAGCAGGGCGACCGCTACATGAAGATGGCCTGGCACCCGCGCGCAGACGGGCGCTAGCTGCGCCGCAGCGCTAGGTCGGCTTGCCGGCGGCGAGCGTCCGCTCGAATCGGACCCGTCCACTCACGCCGGCGAGGCGGTGGAGCAACTCCGAGTCCGCGCCTTCTCGCTCCACGTAGCCCGCGCGGTCGTAGAACTCGCGTGCGGTTCCGTTGCTCGTCGGCACATAGAGGCTGCACGCCGGGGCGTGGGCCTCGGCATGCCGGTACACCGTCTGCAACAGGGCGTGCGCGACGCCATTGCCCCGGTGCTCGGGCGCCACGGCCAGGCAGGGAATGAACCAATGGTCCGGCGGCACGGCCGGGCTGGCGCGCATCAGGGCGCGGATGCGAGGTATCAGCTTCAGCAGCCCGCGAAGCCCGTAGGCGCGCCAATATCCCCACAGGGTTGACCGGCGCCGCTCGGCAAGCACCGACCACGGCGCGTGCGACACCAGGCCCACGACCTCGCCGTTGAGCTCGGCCAACGTGGTGATGTCGTAGCTCCACAGGGTGCCGGGTCGCTGAAACAGCCGCTCGAAGTACCGCGAGGCGCCGGGAGAGCCCAGGCCAAACACGGCATCGGCGAGCTGCGGGGTCAGCGCCTCGCGCAGCAGCACACCGGCGGGGCGTCGGTCGCCCGGCTCCGCGTCACGCAGCACCAGGCGCCCGTGAGACGGCTTGGTTGCCGCCGCCGCGGGGTTTCCGTTCGCCACGCGCAGCGTTCCGCTCACAATGGTCCTCCCTGGGTGCGGCGATCGCACCAGCCCATTGGATGCTATTCGGAGCCGATTGAGCGCCAGTGCAGCGCTTATGCAGATTCTATGCAATTCGCCGACGCACCGTGGGTACCATGGCACCCCCGCGCCG